>CAXTPH010000133.1:0-7065 GCA_964245955.1 uncultured Sphingomonadaceae bacterium
CCCGGGTGCAGCTGCATGACGAGGCCGTCGTCGATGCTCATCCCCGCCATCACCGTCAGCATGTGCGCGCGGAACCGCTCGGCGTCGGCGGGCGCGACCGTCCCGCTGGTCACCCGCGAGAACAGCGCCGCCGCGTCGCCCGGCGTCAGGTCGGCGGTCGCGGCGGTCGGGTGGCCGTGATCGGTCGACGTCGCCCCCATCGACGCGAAGAACGCCCGCCGTTGGCGGTGCGCGGCGAGATAGCCGGCATAGTCGAACGCGTCCTCTCCGGTCAGGTCGGACAGGCGCGCGAGGTTGGCGCGGAAGCCCTCGAACTCGGGGTCGACGACCGGGTCGGGGCGATAGGCGGTGATCACCCGCCCGCCCCAGCCGCTCGCGCGGATTGCGGCGTGGTGCGCGAGGCTGTCGAGCGGCGATTCGGTCGTGGCGATGACCTCGATGCCGAAGCGGTCGAACAGCGCCCGCGGGCGGAACGCCGGGGTGGCGAGCGCCGCGCCGATCGAATCGTAATAATGGTCGGCGGTCGTCGCGTCGAACTGGACGTCGAGGCCGAACGCTTCGGCGAACACCCAATCAAGCCACAGCCGGGTCGGCGTGCCGCGGAACAGATGGTAGTTGGCGGCGAAGATCGCCCACGCCGCACGCGGGTCGACCGCGCCGCCGCCGACGCCGAGCGATTCGAGCGCGATGCCCTGGCTGTAGAGCATGCGGAAGACATAATGATCGGGCTTGAGCAGCAGTTCGGTCGCGTTCTCGAACGCCGCGTCGGTGGCGAACCACTCCGGGTCGGTGTGGCCGTGCGGGCTGACGATCGGCAGCTCCGCGACCGTCGCCAGCAGCGCGCGGGCGATCGTGCGCGTCGCCAGGTCGGCCGGCAGCAGCCGGTCGGGATGGAGGATCAGCGGGCGAGTCATCGTCAGGGTTCCGTTACCGTGTAGCGCGCGCGCTTCGCTTCGGCCGCCTTGCGCGCCTCGGCGATGGCGCGCTCCTCGGTCGCGAACAACAGGCTGTCGAGCACCGCGCTGAGATGCGCGCGCATCGCCGCGCGCGCCGCCGCCGGATCGTGCGCCCGCAGCGCGTCGAGCACCGCGCTATGCTCGTCGACCACCGGCTTGACGTTAGCGCTCCGCGCCTTGGCGTGGAGCAGCGCGCTTTCGGGCGAGGTCGAGCGCAGCCGCCACAATTCCTCGACGGTGTTGGCGATCGCGGTGTTGCGGGTCGCCCGGGCGATGGCGACATGAAAGGCGCGGTCGGCCTGCTCGGTCCCGCCGATCCGCTCGTTCTCGTCGGCGATCGCGCGGACGAGCGTCTCGAGCTCGGCGATCTCGGCGTCGGCGATCTGCGTCGCCGCGAGCGCCGCCGCCTCGCCCTCGAACAACAGCCGCGCCTCGGTCAGCTCGAACGCGGTGATGTTGAAGCCCGGAATGTCGCCCGCGCCGGGCAGCCGGCGGACGTACGCCCCCGAACCGACGCGGACCTCGACGAGGCCCTGGACCTCGAGCGCGATGATCGCCTCGCGCACGGTCGGGCGGCTGACCGCATAATCGGCGGCAAGCTCGCGCTCGGCGGGCAGCCGGTCGCCGACCTTATACTGGCCCGACGCCAGCGCCGCGAGCAGCTTGCGGGCAAGCTCGCGATACAGCCGGTCCTGCCCCGTGGCCTCGGCTATCGTCTGCCGTCCGCGCTTTGCCAGCATGCCGGTTGCCATCCCAAACAGGCCTTACCAATTTCGCCGAACTTGACAGGCCACACGCGGCGCGTCAAGAATCCAGCGAATAGCGCGACGGTCGGGCAGGGGCAACGAACCATGAAGATCACCGACGCGAGGGTCATCGTCACCTGCCCGGGACGCAACTTCGTCACGCTCAAGATCGAGACCGACCAGGGCGTCTACGGCATCGGCGACGCGACATTGAACGGGCGCGAGCTCGCGGTCGTGTCGTACCTGCGCGACCATCTCGTGCCATGCCTGATCGGGCGCGATCCGCGCCGCATCGAGGACATCTGGCAGTACGGCTATCGCGGCGCCTACTGGCGGCGCGGACCGGTGACGATGGCGGCGATCGCCGCGGTCGACACCGCGCTGTGGGACATCAAGGCGAAGATGGCGGGAATGCCGCTGTACGACCTGCTCGGCGGCCGCAGCCGCGACGGGGTGATGGTCTATGGCCACGCCAACGGGTCCGACATCGAGCACACCGTCGACGAGGTCGGGCGCTACATCGGCCTCGGCTACAAGGCGATCCGCGCGCAGTCGGGCGTGCCGGGGCTGAAGGACGCCTACGGCGTCGGGCGCGGCACGATGTACTACGAACCCGCCGACGCCGCGCTGCCGAGCGAGACGGTGTGGGACACGCGCAAGGCGCTGAACTTCGTGCCAAAGCTGTTCGACAAGCTCCGCGCGACCTACGGCTTCGACCATCACCTGCTCCACGACGGCCACCATCGCTATACCCCGCTCGAGGCGGCCAATCTCGGCAAGGCGCTCGAGCCGTACCAGCTGTTCTGGCTCGAGGACTGCACCCCGGCCGAGAACCAGGAGGCGTTCAAGCTCGTCCGCCAGCACACGACCACGCCGCTCGCGGTCGGCGAGATCTTCAATACGATCTGGGACTGCAAGGACCTGATCCAGAACCAGCTGATCGACTATATCCGCTGCACCGTCGTCCGCGCCGGCGGCATCACCCACCTCCGCCGCATCGCCGACTTCGCCGCGCTGTACCAGGTCCGCACCGGCAGCCACGGTGCGACCGACCTGTCGCCGGTGACGATGGGCGCGGCGCTCCATTTCGACACGTGGGTGCCGAACTTCGGCATTCAGGAATATATGCGCCACACGCCCGAGACCGACGCGGTCTTCCCGCATGCCTACACCTTCGCCGACGGCTATCTCCATCCCGGCGAAACGATCGGCCACGGTGTCGACATCGACGAGGCCGAGGCAGCGAAATACCCGTACAAGCCGGCCTATCTGCCTGTCGCGCGGCTCGAAGACGGAACGATGTGGAACTGGTAGATGCGGATCGTCGTCGCCGGCGAGGGGATGATCGAGGTCGCGCGCGGCAGCGACGGCTGGCGGCTTGGCCACGGCGGCGACACGCTCAACACCGCGATCCACCTCGCGCGCTTCGGGCGTGACGTCGCTTACGCCACCGCGCTCGGCACCGACGCCGAGAGCGACGCGCTGCGGCGGGCATGGGCGGCCGAGGGGATCGACACAGGGCTGATCCTCGCCGATCCGACGCGCGGACCCGGCCTCTACCTGATCCGCACCGGCGACGACGGCGAGCGCAGCTTCACCTATTGGCGCGAAACCAGCGCGGCGCGGGCGATGTTCGACCTGCCCGGGAGCGCGGCGATGCTCGCCGCGGCGGCGCACGCCGACTGGTTCGTCTATTCGCTGATCACGCTGGCGATCCTGCCCGAAGCGGCGCGCGAGCGGCTGTTCGACCTGTGCCGCACGGTCCGCGCTAACGGCGGCCGGGTCGTGTTCGACGGCAATTACCGCCCGCGACTGTGGCCCGACCACGCGACGGCGATCGCGGCGCGCGACGCGGCGCTGGCGTGCTGCGACATCGGCCTGCCGACGCTCGACGACGAGCGGCTCCTCGGCGCGACCGACGCGGCGGAGGTCATCCGCCACTGGCGCGGGCGCGGCGTCGGCGAGGTCGTCGTCAAGCTCGGTGCCGCCGGGTGCGCGCTGGGTGACGGCGCCCTCGTCGCACCGCCGGTCGTCGTGGCGCCGGTCGACACCAGCGGCGCGGGCGACGCGTTCAACGCCGGCTATCTGGACGCCCGGATCGCGGGCGCAGCGCCGGCAGCGGCGGCGCTCGCCGGCCACCGCCTCGCCGGTTGGGTGGTGCTGCAGCCGGGCGCGATCCCGGCGGGCAGCACCCTCGCCCCTTACTAGCGCGGCATCACGTCGATCGCCGCGACGACCGCCGGCCCGCCGACCGCAGCGAAGTCGAGCTTGAGATGCCCGTCCTTGACAGTCGCGGGCAAGGTCAACGTCGCCGCCTTGAGCGCGCCGCCGGCCGCCTTCGCCGGATTGAAGCCGGTCGCGCCCGTCGCCCCGTTGACGGTGACGGTGAAGCTCCGTGACGCCGCGAGCGTCTCGTCGGGTTCGAACGTCACAACCGACACCGTCCAGCGCCCGTTCGGCAGCGGCAGGTCGTAGCCGAACGAGCCTTCGCGGTAGCCGGCGAACACCGCCGGATCGGCCGCGCCGGCGACTTCTTTCCGGACCACCTTGCGGGTGTCGCCGAAGCCGGGACGGACATTGAGCTGCTTCGCCGTGCCGCCGGTGAAGAAGGTGTCCGACCCGTAGCGGACGCCGGCATCGACATGGCCGGCGAGATCACCCGCGTCGAGATGGATGCCCTTGGTGGTGTCGGGTCCGTTCCACGTCACCGTGTCGGTTTGCGCCGCGCCGCCGATGTCGGCGGTGACGGTCACGGTGTTCGCCCCCGGCCTCAGCGCGACCGCGGGCCAGACGCAAATGCGGTCGGGGCACGGCTGCGTTCCCGCTGCGACGCCGTTGACGCTCAGCGTCGCGGCGCTGGCGTTGCTGTAGACGCGGACGCTCGTCACCGGATAGGCGCGGTCGACGTAGCGGCGGCTGGTGATGTAGAGCGTCGGTTCGGCCGACCAGTTGGCGCGATAGAAGTAGAACGCGTCCTTCTTCGTCTTGCGGTCGTACGACACCAGCCCCTTGTCGTTGAGGTCGATCGCGTCGCCCTCCTGGCGCAGGTCCGACGAGAAGTCGAACATGTTCCACACCCAGTGCGCGAACAGATATTTGCGGACCTTGAGCGCCTTCCACGTCTCCTCGTGATACCAGCTCTCATATTCCTCGGGATGCGGCCGGCCGAAGGTGCTGATCGGGCCGCCGAGCGGGTTGTCGCTGTGCTGCGACAGCGCCCCGCCGGCACCATATTCGCTGATCGACATCGGCACGGTCGGATGCTTGGCGTGGAAGTGATCGAGCTTCGGGCCGAATTCGGCCGGGGTCCCGTAATACCAGCCGAAATAGCGGTTATAGCCGATCAAGTCGGGAGTCCCGGCGAGCATCTGCTGCCCCTCGGTCGAGCGGCCCTCCCCGCTTTCCTCGCAGCAGTCGGCGAAGGTCGTCGGGCGCGACGGATCTTCGGCCTTCGCCAGCGCAACGAGGTTCTGCAACAGGCCGAGCGACTGCGCCGGCTTGGTGCTGCGGCCGAAGCTCGCGCCGATGTCGACCTCGTTGCCTACCGACCACATCATGATCGACGGGTGATTGTAGTTCTGCCGGATCAACTCGGTCAGCTGCTCGCGGGCGTTGGCGGTCAGCGCCGCTGACGCGGTGCCGCCATCGGCGAACGACACCGCGTTGACGAACGGGATTTCGGCCCACGCGACCATGCCGGTCTTGTCGGCGGCGTCGTCCCACTCCTGCGCGTGCTGATAATGCGCCATGCGGACGGTATTCGCCCCCATGTCGGCCATGATCGCCATGTCCTCGGCATGGTCGGCCGGCGACAGCGCCCAGCCCTTGCCCGGGCGGTCCTGATGTCGCGACGCGCCGACCAGCTGGAGATATTTGCCGTTGAGCGAGAAGCCGTCGTTGGCGTCGATCTTGAAAGTGCGGATGCCGAGCGGCTGCTCGACCCGGTCGATCACCGCGGCACCGTCGCGGAGCTCGACCGCGACGCGGTAGATGTACGGATCGGCGCGACCGTTCCACAGGTGCGGTTTTGGCAACGCGAGCGACTGGCGCGCCTCGCCGGTCGCGCCGAGCGTTACCGGCGCGGTCGCCGTGGCGACGGTGGTGCCGTTCGCGTCCGCCACCGTCGCGACCACGGTCAGCTTCCGCGCACGACCGGCATTGCGCAGCCGGGTGACGACCTCGACCTCGGCGCGCTCGGGGGTGACCGCGGTCGCCTTGGCATAGACGCCCGGCCCGCCGTGATCGAGCAGGTCGATGCTCGCCACGTCGGCGCTGACGAGCGCGACGCCGCGGTAGATGCCGCCGAAGATGAAAAAGTCGCCGCCGAGCGGGATGACGTTCTCGGTCGAGCTGCCCGGCGCCGGCTTCGAATTGTCGGCCTTGACGACGATCAGGTTGGTGGCGCCGGGCTTAAGCTGCGCTGTGACGTCGAAGCGGAAGCGGGCGAACGCGCCCTTGTGCTCGCCGGCGCGGACGCCGTTGACCCAGACCTCGGCGATGTTGCCGACGCCGTCGAACTGGAGATACTGCCGCCGTCCGGGGGCCGCGGCCGGCGCGGTGAAGTTGAGCCGGTACCAGCCGACCCCGTGCGCATTGTTCGTCGCGGGCGAACGGGTGGTGCTGTACTCGCCCATCCGGTTCCACGTGTGTGGCAGGTCGATCGTCTGCCAGCCGCTATCGTCGAAACCCGGTGCGGTGACGCCGGTCGCATCGCCGCCGAAGCGGAAATGCCAGCCGTGGGCGAGATCAACCGACTGTCGCCCGGCGATGACCGAGTCGGCAGCGTAGGATGGCGCGAGCGGCGCGGTCGACGCCAATAATGCGAGCACGGCGAAACGCCGATAAAGGCCGATCATGCGCGTCTCCCCAGACTGGTCAGGCCAATATAGACAGATGCGCTCGACTGGTCTACCGCTGGTTCAGCCTGGGGAGGCCTGGTTGACCGCGACACCGCCGATCTCGACGACGACGTACCGCTGGTGACGCGGCTCCGCGTCGCGCACCTGCGCTGGTGGATCGTCGCGCTGATCTGCCTCGGCACGATCATCAACTATCTCGCGCGCAACTCGCTCGGTGTCCTCGCGCCGCAACTCAAGGCCGACCTCGCCTTCACGACGCAGCAATACAGCTACGTCGTCGGCGCATTCCAGCTCGCCTACACCGTCATGCAGCCGGTCTGCGGCTATATCATCGACCTCGTCGGGTTGCGCCTCGGCTTCGCGCTGTTTGCGGTGGTGTGGTCGATGTCGAACATGCTCCACGCCTTCGCCGGCGGCTGGCAGAGCCTCGCGCTGTTCCGCGGCATGCTCGGCCTGAGCGAGGCGGTCGCGCTTCTGTCGGGCGTCGAGGGCATCGGCCACGTG
>CAXTPH010000134.1:0-6997 GCA_964245955.1 uncultured Sphingomonadaceae bacterium
CGGACGCCGACACCGTTGCCGCGCTCCGCCGCACCGCCGGGCAGTTGCGCGCCGTCGCGGGCGGCGATGCGGCGGCAACGCGGCTCGCGGGCGCGCTCGAGGCGATCGCCGGCGGGCCGCCCGCCCTGCGCGCACGGGCAGCGGCGCTGCTCGTGCCGCCGCTCGGCGTTCTCCTCGACCAGACCCGCGCGCTGCTCCTCGCCGGCCCCGTCACCCGCGCGACGCTGCCTGCCGACCTCCGCGCCGACTGGATCGCGACCGACGGGCGGGCGCGGGTCGAGGCGTTCCCGGCGGGCGACCCCGACGACAATGCAACGCTCAAGCGCTTCGTCGCCGCCGTCCTCCGCGTCGCCCCGCACGCGAGCGGGGCGGCGGTGTCGACCCAGGCGGCGGCGGCGACGATCGCGCGGGCGTTCATCCTCGCGAGCATCTACGGCCTTGCCGCGATCTCGCTGTTGCTGTTCTTCGTCCTGCGCTCGGTGCGCGAGGTGCTGTTCACCCTTGCCCCCGTCGCGCTGTCGGGTTTCCTGACGCTGGCGACGTGCGTCGTCATCGGTCAGCCGATCAATTTCGCCAACATCATCGCCTTCCCGCTGCTGTTCGGGGTCGGCGTCGCCTTCCACATCTATTTCGTCATGGCGTGGAAGGGCGGCGCCGCCAACCTGCTCCAGTCGAGCCTCGCCCGCGCGGTGCTGTTCAGCGCGCTCGCCACCGGCACCGCGTTCGGCAGCCTGTGGCTGTCGCACCATCCCGGCACCGCCAGCATGGGCAAGATCCTGATGATCTCGCTCGCCTGGACCCTCGTCTGCGCGCTGATCTTCGAACCCGCGCTGCTCGGCCCGGCGAAACGATCTACCGCTTGAGCTTGGCCTCGTCGGCCGCGTTGAGCTTCGCCGCGAGCGCCTTCGCCCCGCCGTCCTTGATCGTGCCGGCGAATTCGGCGCGCTGGACCGCGATCTGGCTGATGCCGTCGGCATAGACGTCGACGATCCGCCAGCCGCCTTCGGTCTGGTGCAGGCGGTAGTTGAGCTTGGTCGTCGAGCCCTTGGCGACGATCGCGGCGTGGACGAGCGCATCCGCCCCACGCATGTCGACCTTCGGCTCGACGGTGAAGCGCTCGCCGTCGAAATTGGCGAAATTGGTCGCATAGGCGATCACCGAGTGGCGGGTGAAGGCGTCGGTCAGCGTCGTGCGGTCGGCCGGGGCGGTCGTCGTCCACGCCGGCCCGGCGACGAGCCGCGTCATGCCGGTCATGTCGTGCGTCGCCTTGACCAGCGGCGTGAGCTTCGCCGTCCGTCCCGCTAGCCCGAGCGCCTTGCCGTCCTTCATCGTCGCCAGCAGCGCGGCATTGAAGTCGCCGACGACCGCCGCCGGATCGGCCGCGTCCTTGGCCGCCGCCGGTGCGCCGGCGACGCTCGCAGCGACGGCGATCATTGTCCAAACCCGCTTCATTCGCTTCGCTCTCCTCGCTGCTCGCGATGCCGTCCTCGTGCCGAACGAGGGCTTAACGCCGGGCGTTGCGTAACATTTCCAGGGCGCGACGCGAAAGCCACAGTGGCCCGGTGATCCCGCCGTGCAGGGGTTGCCGGTCGGTGCGGTTTTGAGTAGCCGGGCGGGTGGTCATCGAAGGTAAACGAATGCGTCTGGTTCTTGCCCAGCCCCGCGGTTTCTGCGCCGGCGTCGTCCGCGCCGTCGAGATCGTCGACCGCGCGCTCGCGATGCACGGGTCGCCGGTCTACGTCCGCCACGAGATCGTCCACAACGCCCATGTCGTCGACAAGCTCAAGGCCAAGGGCGCGATCTTCGTCGAGGAGCTCGACGAGGTGCCGAACGGCGCGCTGACGGTGTTCAGCGCCCACGGCGTCGCGCGCGAGATCGTCGACGAGGCCGCGCGCCGGGCGCTGCCGGTGATCGACGCGACCTGCCCGCTCGTCACCAAGGTCCATATCCAGGGCCGTCGCTACGCCGCGCGCGGGCGGACGATCGTCCTGATCGGCCATGCCGGCCACCCCGAGGTCGACGGCACGATCGGCCAGATCGATGCCCCGGTCCACCTCGTCTCGACGATCGAGGACGTCGCCGCGCTCGACCTGCCGGTCGCGACCCCGCTCGCCTATGTCACCCAGACGACGTTGAGCGTCGACGATACCCGCCACATCATCGAGGCGCTGTCGGCGCGCTTCAGCGACGTCGTCGGCCCCGACGTCTCGGACATCTGCTACGCGACGCAGAACCGCCAGACCGCGGTCCGCGACCTGTGTGCCGCGGTCGATGTCCTGCTCGTCGTCGGCGCGAAGAACAGCTCGAACTCGAACCGGCTGCGCGAGATCGGCGTCGAGATGGGCGTGCCGAGCTACCTGATCGCCGACGGTCACGCGCTCGATCCGGCGTGGGTCGCGGGCGTCGCCACCGTCGGGCTGACCGCCGGTGCCTCGGCCCCCGAGGAGCTCGTCCAGGGCGTGATCGCCGCGCTCCGCGCGCTCGGCCCGGTCGAGGTATCGACGATGGCGGGCATCGAGGAACACCAGTCGTTCCGCCTGCCGCCGGCGCTCGACCGTGCGGCACCGCAGCACAGCGAACTGGCGCCCGCCGCGCTCAGCGCCTAAAGGACACCGCATGACCTTGCCCCTCGCTCCGCTGATCCGTATCGGCACCTACACCGTCGCGCAGCATATCAAGGGCGGCAAATACCCGCTCGTGCTGATGCTCGAGCCGCTGCTCCGCTGCAATCTCGCCTGCCCCGGTTGCGGCAAGATCGATTACCCCGACGCGATCCTCAACCAGCGACTGAGCTACGATCAGTGCATGGCGGCGATCGACGAGTGCGGCGCGCCTGCCGTCTCGATCGCCGGCGGCGAGCCTTTGCTCCACCGCGACATGCCGAAGATCGTCAAGGGCTATATCGCCAAGAAGAAATTCGTCATCCTGTGCACCAACGCGTTGCTGCTCAAGAAGAAGATCGCCGACTACGCGCCGTCGCCCTACTTCACGTGGTCGATCCACCTCGACGGCGACAAGGGCATGCACGACCACGCGGTCGACCAGGACGGCACCTACGAGGTCGCGATCGAGGCGATCGAACTGGCCAAGGCGAAGGGGTTCCGCGTCCAGGTCAACTGCACCGTGTTCGACGGCGCCTCGTCCGAGCGGCTCGCCGGCTTCTTCGACGAGATGACCCGCCGCGACGTCGAGGTGACGCTGTCGCCGGGCTACGCTTACGAGCGCGCCGCCGACCAGGAGCATTTCCTCAACCGCGAGCGGACCAAGACCTTCTTCCGCGACGTCTTCCGCCGCGGCGATGGTGGCAAGGCGTGGAAGTTCACCAACTCGCCGCTGTTCCTCGACTTCCTCGCCGGCAACCAGAGCTACGAGTGCACGCCGTGGTCGATGCCGCTGCGCACCGTCTTCGGCTGGCAGAAGCCGTGCTACCTCGTCGGCGAAGGCTATGTGCAGACCTTCGCCGAGTTGATGGAGGGGACCGACTGGGACCAGTACGGCGTCGGCAAATATGCCAAGTGCTCGAACTGCATGGTCCATTGCGGCTTCGAGGGCACGGCGGCGACCGATTCGATCCGCCACCCGATGAAGATGTTCAAGATCGGCCGCGAGGGCGTCCGCACCGATGGCCCGATGGCGGCCGACATCGACCTGAGCCACGCCCGCCCGGCGCACGACACCTTCTCCGACCATGTCGAGAAGGAACTCGAGCGGATCAAGACGGCCGATCCCGAAGGCTGGAAGCGCGTCCAGCGGGCGGCGTAACGCCGGTCTTTTCAGGCGTCGCGATCGGCGTATGATCCCCTCAAGCGGGAACGAGGGGGGCTCAATGTCGATGCGACTTTTGCTGGTGGCGGTGACGGCAGCGCTGACCGCGGGGTCGGTCGCGGCCGAGGTCATCGTCCCGTACGAAAAACTGGGCGCGATCAATACTCCGTGCGCGAATTCGCAGTGCATCATCAGCTTCCCGGCAGTTCCGCCCGGCAAGCGCCTCGTCATCACGGCGATTTCGGCGCAGCTTGGCCCTGCGGCGAGCAGTTTCGTCATGGAAGGCGGCACGGCGCCCTATTTCGTGCCGAAGAACGATCCGGCGATCGGTACGCTGTCGCAACCGGTGACGCTCTATTACGAACCCGGCAGCACGCCGCGCGCGCGGGTCTTCGTGCCCGTTGCGAATTCGCCGAACACGTCGCTGATCGTCACCGTCGTCGGGCACCTCGACCCGGCGCAATAAGCGCGCTCAGAATACGCGCTTCCCCCCGACCCACGTCTGGCTGACCTTGGTCCGCCAGATCATTGCCGGGTCGTCGGCGAACAGGTCGTGGTCGACGACGATGAAGTCGGCCCATTTACCGGAGGTCAGCGTGCCGACCCGCGTCTCGGCGTGCGCGGCGTAGGCCGCCCCGGCTGTGAAGGCGGCGAGCGCCTGCACCGGGGTGAGCTTCTCGCCCGGACGCCAGCCGCCGGCCGGCTGCCCGTCGTGGTCCTGCCGCGTCACCGCCGAATACAGGCCGTAGAACGGGTTGGGCGATTCGACCGGGAAGTCCGACCCGCCGGCGAAGCGCGCGCCGCTGGCGATCAGCGTCTGCCACGCATACGCCCCCGCCAGCCGCGCCGCGCCGAGGCGGCTCTCGGCCATGTTCTTGTCCGACGTCGCGTGCGTCGGCTGCATCGAGGCGATCACCCCAAGCGCGGCGAAGCGCGGCAGATCGGCGGGGTCGACGACCTGCGCGTGTTCGATCCGCAGGCGCAGCGTTGCGCGCGTCGCGGCGGGCACGCGCGCATAGGCGTCGAGCACCTGCGCGTTCGCCGCGTCGCCGATCGCATGCGTCGCGACCTGGAAACCGTGGCGCGTCGCGTCGTCGACCCAGCCGCGAAGTTCGGCGTCGCTGTGGAAACGCAGCCCGCGGTTGCCCGGCGCATCGCTGTAATCGGCCTTGAGCCACGCCCCGCGCGAGCCGAGCGCGCCGTCGGCGTAGAGCTTCACCCCCAGCAGCGACAGGCGCTCGTCACCGGTCCAGCCGACCGGGCCGTTCGGCGCGATCGCGTGGAGTGCGTCGATCCCGCCCGCCATAACGGTGATCCGCGCGGTCAGGCGGTGGCGCACGTCGAAGGCGCGGTACAGCCGCCACGTCCCCGAATCGACGCCCATGTCGGCGGCCCCGGTCAGCCCGACCGACGCCATGATCGCCAGCGCCTTGTCGAGCGCGGCGGCCGCCTCGGCGGGCGTCGGTTCGGGCAGATGGCTTTCGACGAGGCGCTTGGCCCCATCGACGAATACGCCCGACGGTGCACCGCCGGGCCCGCGCTCGATCCGCCCGCCGGCGGGGTCGGCGGTCGCGGCGGTGACCCCGGCGGCGCGCAGTCCGGCGGAGTTGGTCCAACCGGCGTGACCGTCGACGCGGCGTAGATAGACCGGGCGGTCACCGACGGCGGTATCCAACTCGGCGGCGGTCGGGAAACGCCCAAGCTGCCAGATTTCCTGGTTCCAGCCACCGCCGACGATCCAGCGCGCCTTCGGGTTGGCGACGGCGTAGGCCTTGACCATCGCCAGCGCGTCGGCGAGCGATTTCGTGCCGGTCAGGTCGACCGACAGTGCCTGGAAGCCGAGCTCCATGATGTGCCCGTGCGCATCGATCAGCCCTGGGAGGACGGTCGCACCGTGCGCGTCCACCACCGTCCCAGCGGGCGCGGCGACACCCTTCGCCAGCGTGCGCTCGACCCGCCCGTCGTCGCCGACGACGAGCGTCGCAAACCGCTTGAGCGCGCCGGCGTCGTCGAGCGTGTAGCCGTTGGCGTTGACGACGACGGTCCGCGCGGCGAGCGGCGAGCCCGCCAGCAGCAGCACCACGCTCGCGCGCACGATCATCGTCATTTCCCCGACCTCAATCGCCCCAGCGCCCGGAACGCCCTCTCCGCCGACCAGCCGGTGCGGATCAGCGCGCCGATCTGCCCCGGTGCCCGCGACAATGACCGCAGAACTGCGGACAAGTCCATCGCCCCGTCGGCGCGCATGCCGACGAGCGCGGCGGGCGGCAGGTCGTGCTCGACGCTGTCGGAGATCACCCGCAGCGCGGCGAAGCGGCGGCGGTGGCGCTTGGCGACGCGCGCGGCGATCCCGCTCTCCATGTCGACCGCGATCGCGCCGGTCGCGGCGTAGAGCGCGCGCTTGGCGATGGCATCGGCGACCGGGCGGTCGCTGGCGGCGATCCGGCCGCGTCGCGCGCCGGGGGGCACGACGAACGGCGCGGCGTTGCCCTCGACGACCCAGTGGCCCGGCTTGAGCCCGCCGACCAGCGCCCCGGCGAGGCCGATACTGAGGATCGCCTCAGCGCGCGGTGCGGCGGCGTCGAGCTCGCGTTCGAGCCGCGCGGCGTCACCGCCGCCCGCGACGACGACGATACCGTCGCGCGCGATCAGCCTAGCCTCGCGGACCAGCCCGCACGCGACGAGAATCATAGGCCGAAGGCGACCTGCGTCGTGTTGCTCGCCTGCAGGTTGCGGTACCGCGCCAGCGCCCATAGCGGGAAGATTTTCGCATAGCCGTGATAGCGGAGATAGAACACCCGCGGAAAGCCGCCGCCGGTGTAATGCTCCTCGGGCCAGACGCCGTCGTCGCTTTGCGTCACCGCGAGCCAGGCGACCCCGCGCGCGACCGCCGGGTGCCTGGCCTCTCCCGCCGCCATCAGGCCGAGCAGCGCCCATGCGGTCTGCGACGCGCGGCTGTCGGCGGAGACGTGCCCGGTCCGGTCGAGCGCGTAGCTGTCGCATCCCTCGCCCCAGCCGCCGTCGGGGTTCTGGATCGCGATCAGCCAGTGGGCCCCGCGCCGGACCGCCGGGTCGTCGCCGGTCAGCCCCGCCGCATTGAGCGCGCACAGCGCCGACCAGGTGCCGTAGATGTAGTTGACTCCCCAGCGCCCGAACCAGCTGCCGTCGGCCTCCTGTTCTTTGCGAAGATAAGCCAGCGCCGCCGCCATCCGTGCCGTATCTGCGGGCTCGC
>CAXTPH010000135.1:0-6945 GCA_964245955.1 uncultured Sphingomonadaceae bacterium
CGGTCGACGTCGGCATCCGCCTGCTGGGGCTGACGCTGTCGGCATTGGAGGGGCCCGCCTCCCGCGACCGGGAGACCGATCCGCAGGCGGAGCTGACGCTCGAAAGCTAGGTGCAACGCCGGTGCGGGGACGCGCCGCGGCATTATCGCTGTGCAAATGCCGCCGACGCGTTATCAATCAAGGCGATGCACGGGGGCGTGACACCACAAGGCGGAATAATGTGCGTGCTCGGGACCCGCCCCGAGGCGATCAAGCTCGCGCCGGTGGTGCTGGCGCTGGCGGCGCGCGGGGTCGCGGTGACGATCTGCAGCACCGGGCAGCAGCGCGACCTTGCGCGCGCGACGCTCGCCGATTTCGGGCTCGCCCCCGACGTCGATCTGGACCTGATGCTGCCGGGCCAGCAGCCAGCGGCGTTCGTCGCCGCCGCTCTGCCCCTGCTCGGGCGGCTGGTCGCGCGGCAGGCGCCGAAGCTGGTGCTCGTCCAGGGCGACACTGCCTCGACCCTCGCCGGGGGACTCGCCGCCGCCTATGCCCGCGTCCCGCTCGGGCATGTCGAGGCCGGACTGCGCAGCGGTGCCGCCGAGCCATTCCCCGAGGACATGCATCGCCGCGTCATCGCCCAGCTCGCGAGGCTGCACTTCGCCCCGACGCCGACCGCGCAGGCGGCGCTGGTCCGCGAAGGCATCGCTTGGGGCGCGATCAGCGTGACCGGCAACCCGGTGATCGACGCGCTGCGGCTCGCCGAAGCACGACTTGCGACCGACGACGATCTCCGCGCGGCGGTCGAGACGGCGCTGCCCGCGTGGCGCGCCGGGCGCCCGCTGGTTCTGGTCACCGCGCACCGTCGCGAGAACCATGCGCGGATGGCCGCGATCGGCGCGGCGGTCGCGGCGCTGGCGACGGCGCACGACATCGACGTGATCGTGCCGGTGCACCCCAATCCCGCGGCGGGAGCGGCGCTGTGCGCGCCGTTGCGCGGCGTGGCGAATGTCGCGCTGGTCGCGCCGCTCGGGTATTTCGCCTTCGTCACGCTGCTGCGCCGTGCCCGCCTCGTCCTGACCGATTCGGGCGGGGTGCAGGAGGAAGCCCCGGCGTTCGGCTGCCCGGTGCTGGTCCTGCGCGACTCGACCGAGCGGCCCGAGGGCGTCGACGCCGGCGCGGCGCGGCTGGTCGGCACCGATCCGGCGACGATCGTCGCGGCGGCCGGTGAACTTATTGAAAACGAGGCCGTTCACTCGCGGATGGCGACCGCGATCCTGCCCTATGGCGACGGCCGCGCCGCCGAACGGATCGCCGCGATCGTCATGGCGGAGATCGTCCGATGACGGTCCTCGTGACCGGCGTGGCCGGGTTCATCGGCTTCCACACCGCCGCCGCGCTGCTCGCGCGCGGCGAGACGGTCGTCGGCATCGACGACCTCAACGCCTATTACGATCCGCAATTGAAGCGCGACCGGCTCGCGCAGCTCGTCGGCGACTTCACTTTCGTCCGCTGCGATTTCAGCGACTTCGCCGCACTGACCGCGGCGGTGGCGGGCCGTGCGCTCGACCGCATCGTCCACCTCGGCGCGCAGGCCGGGGTCGGCCATTCGCTCGTCGACCCGCACAGCTATGTCCGGTCGAACCTCGCCGGCCACCTCAACCTGCTCGAACTCGCGCGGGCGACCGGCGGCCTGCGCCACATGGTCTATGCCTCGTCGTCGTCGGTCTATGGCGCGAACGCCAAGCTGCCGTTCGCGGTCACCGACCGCGCCGACGCGCCGGTCTCGCTCTACGCCGCGACCAAGCGCGCCGACGAGCTGATGAGCGAGGCCTATGCGCATCTCTACGCCATCCCGTTGACCGGCCTGAGGTTCTTCACCGTCTACGGCCCGTGGGGACGCCCCGACATGGCGATCTGGCGCTTCACCGAGCGGATCCTCAACGGCGAACCGATCCCGCTCTACAACGGCGGCAGGATGCGGCGCGATTTCACCTATATCGACGACATCATCGGCGGGGTCCTCGCCGCACTCGACCGCCCGCCGGCACGCCACACGGTTTATAACCTAGGCAACCGCCGGTCGGAGGAACTGCTCCGCCTCGTCGAGCTGATCGAGGCGGCGACCGGGCGTCCCGCAATCCGCGAACTCCTGCCGATGCAGCCGGGCGACGTTCCCGAAACCTTCGCCGACATCGCCGCGACGACCGCCGCGCTCGGCTTCGTGCCAAGGACGAGCATCGACGACGGCATCCCGCGCTTCGTCGACTGGTTCCGCGGCTATACCGGGCGCTGAACCGCGCCGAGGCCGGTCATCAGCGCGACGAAGCCCGGAAAGCTCGTCGCTACCGGGCGCGCGTCGTCGACCGTCACCGCCGCCCGCGCCCGCAGACCGAGCACGGCGAAGCTCATCGCGATGCGGTGATCGAGCGACGCCGCGACCGTCGCCCCGCCCGCGACCGTCGCTCCGCCGTTGCCGTGGACGATCAGCCCGTCGGGCAGTTCCTCGACTCGCACCCCGCACGCCGTCAGCCCCGCCGCCATCACCGCGATGCGGTCGCTCTCCTTGACGCGCAGCTCGGCGAGGCCACGCATGACCGTGGTCCCCTGCGCAAAGGCCGCCGCGACGAACAGTACGGGAAACTCGTCGATCATCGACGCGGCGATTTCGGGGGGCACCTCGATCCCGGTCAGCGACCCGGCGGCGACGGCAATATCGGCGACCGGCTCGCCGCCGACCTCGCGCGGGTTCGTCAGCGCGACGTCGGCCCCCATCATCGTCAGCACGCGCAGCAGCCCGTCGCGGGTCGGATTGACCCCGACGCCGGCGATCGTCACCCGGCTGTCCGGCACGATCAGCGCGGCGACGATCGGAAACGCCGCCGACGAGATATCGCCCGGGACGACGATCGCCTGCGGCTGCAACTCGGCCTCACCGGTGACGGTGATCGCGCGGCCCTCGGGCGTGTCCTCGACGCGGACCTCGGCGCCGAAGGCGCGGAGCATCCGCTCGCTATGGTCGCGCGTCGCCTCGGGCTCGACGACCGTCG
The DNA here is from genome assembly GCA_964245955.1 of uncultured Sphingomonadaceae bacterium. GTDB lineage: Bacteria > Pseudomonadota > Alphaproteobacteria > Sphingomonadales > Sphingomonadaceae > Polymorphobacter_B. The sequence goes on from CAXTPH010000135.1 coordinate 3,030, forward strand.
TTCGCCCGGGCGCGTTCAGCCCGGCGAGCAGCACCGCCGACTTGACCTGCGCCGACGCGACCGGAAGCACGTAGCGCAGCGGCACCGCCGGGCACCGCCCGGTCATCGTCAGCGGTAGGCGCCCGCCCGGCGCGGTCGCGAAGCTCGCCCCCATCAGCCCGAGCGGCCCCGTCACCCGCGCCATCGGGCGACGCGAGAGCGAGGCGTCGCCGATGAAGGTCGCGGTCACCGGATGGCTCGCGAGCAGCCCCATCAGCAGCCGGGTCGAGGTCCCAGAATTGCCCATGTCGAGCGCCTGTTGCGGCTGGAGCAGACCGCCCACGCCGACGCCCCACACCCGCCAGCGGTCGCCGTCGCGCACGATCTCCGCCCCCATCGCGCGGAGCGCGGCGGCGGTCGCAAGCACGTCCTCGCCCTCGAGCAGCCCGTCGATCACCGTCTCGCCGACGGCGAGCGCGCCGAACATCAGCGCACGGTGCGAGATCGACTTGTCGCCGGGAACGGTGACGGTGCCGGTCAAAGGGCCGTCGGCCCGCAGGGAAAGGGGCTGCGCCGCGTCCATCGCGCGGGCTTTTGACAGCCCCCTAGCGCTGTGGCAATGACCCGCGCTTGTCGCGCCGGGGTCGCCCGCGCCGCCCGGAGTTCTGTCAGTGGTCAATCCCGAATGGGGCACCAAGCGTGCCTGCCCGAAATGCAACACGCGCTTCTACGATCTCGGCAACGACGATCCGGTGACGTGCATCAACTGCGGCAACGTCTGGGTGCCCGAATCGATGCTCAAGTCGAAGCAGCCGATGCCGTTCGAGACCGCCAAGCCCGTGGCCAAGACCAATGAGGACGGCGAGGTGATCGACGCCGACGACGAGGATCTCGACGTCGCCGAGGATGCCGAGGAGCCCGATGTCGACATCGGCGACGACGAGGATCTCGCGGTGGTCGTCCCCGACGACGGCGAGGAAGAGGCGTAAGCCGACCGAACTGCGTTCTTGCGCCGACGCGTGCGTTGGCGTAGTCAGCCGCTCCGCCCGGCCCAACGGGTGGCGTGACGTGGTACGGGGCCTTAGCTCAGCTGGGAGAGCGCTACGATGGCATTGTAGAGGTCAGCGGTTCGATCCCGCTAGGCTCCACCACCACAGTCTCGCCCGGCAAGAAGCCGCTGTCCTACACGCGCCGGTCTTGCCATAGACTCGGCGATGCCCACCCGCCTCACACCCGATCCGCAGCCCGACTTCACGCCTGCGCCCTCGCGCCGCCGAATTGCCGGCTGGACGCCCGCGCGGCAGGCGGCGTTCATCGCCGCGCTCGCCGACGGGCACAGCGTCAGCGACGCCGCTGCCAGCGTGTCCCTGAGCGCCCGCAGCGCCTACCACCTCCGCCGCGCGCCGGGCGCGACCGAGTTCGCCCTGTCGTGAGACGCCGCGCTCGAGGCGAGCTCGATGCGGCTGCAGGAAACCGCGCTCGAACGCGCCTTATACGGCGATCAGCATCCGGTATTTTACCAGGGCAGGCCCGTCGGCGTGCGGACGAGCTATGACACCCGCCTGCTGCTGGCGCTGCTGAAGCGCCATTTTTCGACTCGTCGCACGAGGGCGCGCCTATGAAGAATGCGAAGTTAGCGCCGACCGGGGACGCGGCTTCGGGCGCGCGCCTTTCCTTCGCGGCGGGTTTCGCCTAAATGCTCCGCATGCAAATTCCCGGCCTCATCGACCCGGTACCGGTACCGCGTGCCCCGACCGCGCGCGCCGACGGCAGGACCGCGATCGTCGGGCTGACCCGCGTCGAGCTAACCGCGGCGCTGGTCGCCGCGGGCATTCCGGACAAGCAGGCGAAGATGCGCGCCAGCCAGGTCTGGCACTGGGTCTATAATCGCGGGGTCGTCGACTTCGACCTGATGGCGAACATCGCCAAGGATACCCGCGCCGTCCTGTCCGAGCATTTCGTCGTCGGTCGGCCCGAGATCGCGCAGGCGCAGGTATCGACCGACGGCACGCGCAAGTGGCTGCTCCGCTTCGACGACGGCAACGAGGCCGAGTGCGTCTTCATCCCCGACGCCGATCGCGGGACATTGTGCGTCTCGGCGCAGGTCGGCTGCACGCTCAACTGCCGCTTCTGCTTCACCGGCACGATGAAGCTCGTCCGCAACCTGACCCCCGGCGAGATCGTCGGGCAGGTGATGCTGGCGCGCGATGCGCTCGGCGAGTGGCCGGCGGTCGGGGCGAAGCCGGTCGCGCGGGCCGTCGTGGACGACGATGACGACGCCGATGACGACGACGTGCCGCGCGGCGGCTACACCGCCGAAGGCCGGATGCTGACCAACATCGTGATGATGGGGATGGGCGAGCCCCTGTATAATTTCGAGAGCGTCAAGGCGGCGCTCGGCATCGTCATGGACGCGACCGGACTCGGCCTGTCGAAGCGCCGGATCACGCTGAGCACGTCGGGCGTCGTGCCGATGATGGCGCGCGCGGGCGAGGAGATCGGGGTCAACCTCGCGGTGTCGCTCCACGCGGTGACCAAGGAAATCCGCGACGAGATCGTGCCGATCAACAAGCGCTACGGCATCGACGAGCTGCTCGCGGCGTGCGCGGCGTATCCGGGCGCGAACAACGCGCGGCGGATCACCTTCGAATATGTCATGCTCAAGGACAAGAACGACAGCGACGACGACGCGCGCGAACTCGTCCGGCTGATCCGCAAGTACCGGCTGCCGGCGAAGGTCAATTTGATCCCGTTCAACCCGTGGCCGGGGTCGGACTATCTGTGTTCGGACCCCGAGCGCATCGCGCGGTTCAGCGAGATCGTCTTCCGCGGCGGCATCTCCGCCCCCGTCCGCCGCCCGCGCGGGCGCGACATCATGGCGGCGTGCGGCCAGCTCAAGTCGGCGAGCGAGAAGGTCAGCCGCGCCGAGCTCGACCGGCGTTCGGCGGAGAAGGAAGCCAGCTGGGTCGACGCGGCGTAACCGGAACCTTACCGTCGCCGAAACGATCAGTCCCGACAGTCTCCCTAGGGTCGCGCATGTTTCTCCTCTCCCGTCTGTTCAACAAGATGATCCGCGAGGGCGATCTGACGATCGTCGACCATCGCGGGACGGTCCACCGCTTCGGCGCGCCGTCGGCGACGATCCGCCCGGTGACCTTCCGCCTGACCGACGCCGCGACCGCGCGGGCGATCGCGCTCGGCCCGGCGATCGGCGCCGGCGAGGGCTATATGAACGGCACGCTGATCATGGAGGACGGGGACATCAAGGATCTCGTCCACCTCGTCACGCACAACGTCCGCTGGGACCGCGACAACCCGGTCCGGCTCGGGCTGTGGCGGCAGGCGGCGATCGCGGCGAAGCTCGACCAGATCAACTTCGAACGGCGGGCGAAGCGTAATGTCGCCCACCACTATGACCTGTCCGACCGGCTGTACGACCTGTTCCTCGACGCCGACCGGCAGTATTCTTGCGCCTATTACGACCACGACGACGACAGCCTCGAAACCGCGCAGAGCCATAAGAAGGCGCACATCGCCGCCAAGCTCGACCTCAAGCCGGGCCAGCGCGTGCTCGACATCGGCTGCGGCTGGGGCGGGATGGCGCTCTATCTCCACCGCGTCGCCGGAGTCGACGTCACCGGCGTGACGCTGTCGGAGGAGCAGCTCAAGGTTGCGCGCCGCCGCGCCGCCGACGCCGGGGTCGCCGACCATGTCCATTTCGAGCTGATCGATTACCGCGCGCTGACCGGACAGTTCGACCGGATCGTCTCGGTTGGCATGTTCGAGCACGTCGGCCTGCCGCACTACCGCCAGTTCTTCGACAAGGTGCATTCGCTGCTGACTCCCGACGGCGTCGCGCTGGTCCATTCGATCGCCCGCGCCGACGGTCCCGGCGCGACCGACCCGTGGACCGCAAAGTACATCTTCCCCGGCGGCT
>CAXTPH010000136.1:0-6936 GCA_964245955.1 uncultured Sphingomonadaceae bacterium
GCCGCTGCCGCCCGCCAGCGGCGCTCGCCGGCGACGATTTCGAAGCGCCGGTCGGCCAGCGGCCGCACGAGAATTGGCTGGAGCACCCCCCGCGCGCGGATCGATGCGATCAATTCGTCCATCGCCGCCGCGTCGAACCGCCGTCGCGGCTGCGTCGCACTGGCGACGATATCGGCCAGCGGCAGCATCGTTCGCGCCGGGGTCGATGCCGCGCCCTCGTCCATCAACGCCGACAGGCCACGGCCGAGCCCGGCGACGCGTTTTCGCTCAAGCATCGATCAATTCCCCCCGGGTGACACTGCGCAACAAAACCTCTCGGGCTAGTTCGATATACGCAATCGAACCCGAACACCGTAAGTCGTAGACGAGCGCGGGCAAGCCGTGACTCGGCGCCTCCGACAGCCGGACATTGCGCGGGATCATCGTCGTGAAGACCTCGGCGCCCATTACCGCGCGGACATCGGCGGCGACCGCTTCCGACAGGCGGTTGCGCCGGTCGGCCATCGTGAGGACGATCCCGAGCAGCCGCAGCCGCGGGTTGAGCCCGTCGCGCACGCGATCGATCGTGCCGAGCAGCTGGCTCAATCCTTCGAGCGCGAAGAACTCGCACTGCAGCGGGACGAGCACGGTCTCAGCGGCGGCCAGCGCGTTGAGCGTCAGCAGCCCGAGCGACGGCGGGCAGTCGGTAATAATGAAATCATAGGCTGGGGCAGCCTCGACCGCGGCAGCAAGGCGGCGGTTGCGGCGGTCGAGCGCAACCAGTTCGACCTCGGCCCCTGCCAGCGCGGCGGTCGACGGCACGATCGCAAGCCCGGGCACGCCGGTCGGTTGCGTCGCCTCGGCAATCGACGCTTCGCCGAGGATGACATCGTAGATCGAGCAACCGCGTGCGCGGCGATCGATGCCGAGCCCGGTGGAAGCGTTGCCCTGCGCATCCATGTCGAGCAGTAGAACCGACTTACCCGCCGCGGCGAGCGCAGTGCCGAGGTTGATCGCCGTTGTGGTCTTGCCGACCCCGCCCTTTTGATTGGCGACCGCGATCCTCATCCCCGCCTCCGCACCCGCTGCGCATCGACGATACGCGCGTCGGGGTCGGTCTTGCTAGGGACCAGCGTGCAGTCGAAGGCGAATTTCGCGCGCGCCGCCGCGACCTCGGATGTCGCCGTGCGGCCCTTCAGGAGCAGCCAGCGCGCCGACCGCGCGTGCGGCAACCCCCAGTCGAAAAGCTGGTCGAGGGAAGCACAGGCGCGCGCGCTGATGATATCAGGTGCTGAAACAGGAAGCGCCTCGATGCGGGAATTGTGAATCGTCACTCGCGCGTCGAGGCCGAGCGCCTGCGCGACCTCGATTAGAAATCGGCATTTCTTGGCAGTCGCTTCAACGAGATGAAAGCGCGCTGGAGTCAGAAGTGCGACCACCAGCGCCGGGAAGCCGGCGCCGCTGCCGATATCCAGCCAGCTTACCGGATTGCCGGCGAGCGCCACAAGCTGTGCCGAATCGGCAAAGTGCCGGTGCCAGATCGTCGCGAGCGTCGACGGTGCAACTAGGTTCATCCGTGTCTGCCAATCGATCAGCAGCTTCGCATAGACATCGAACTTCGCCATTGTTTCACGTGGAACATCGAAGGTCGCCGCGAACGCGTCCCGATCGATCACGCGGCGCGGCGCGTATGCGATAGCAAGGCGGTCAGCGCACCGGGCGTAATGCCGGGGACGCGCTTTGCCGCGCCCAGGGTCGATGGTCGGGCGCGGGTGAGCCGCTCGACCATCTCGTTCGACAGGCCAGAGATTGCTGTGAAGTCGAGATCGGCGGGCAGTCCAAGCGCTTCGTCCCGACGAAACCCGCGGACTTCATTCGCTTGGCGTGCGAGATAGGTCGAATAGCGCATGTCGACAGCAAGGATCGCGGCGATGGTGGCGTCGACCGCGCGCAATTCCGGCCAGATCATGCAGGCCGCGCTCCAATCGACGGCCGGGTGCGTCAGCCACTCGCTCGCCGAGCGGATCCTGCCGTCTTGATTGACGACGATCCCCGCACCGGCCATTCGGCTTGGGGTTGCGTCAAGCTCCAGCAGCCGCATGCGCACCGCACGCATGGCGGCCTCGCGGGACGCAAACCACTCCTGCTGCTGCACACCAACGACGCAGACAGCAATCCCAATCGGCGTCAAGCGCGCTTCGGCATTGTCGATCCGCAGGCTGAGACGGAACTCCGCGCGCGATGTGAAGATGCGGTACGGCTCGGTCACACCGTGCGTGACGAGGTCATCAATCATCACGCCGAGGTACGATGACGCACGATCGAAGACGACCTCCGACAATCCCGCCACGGATCGGGCTGCGTTGATACCCGCAACGATCCCTTGGCCGGCGGCTTCCTCATACCCTGTGGTGCCGTTGACCTGACCGGCAAGAAACAGGCCCGGATGGTCACGCGCTGCGAGCGATCGTGTCAGGACCCTGGGGTCGACGATCCCATACTCGACGGCATAGCCGGGTCGCAGGATCCGTGCGCGCTCGAGTCCGATGATCGTGCGAATGAAGTCGAGATGGACATCGGCCGGCAGCGACGTCGAGATCCCATTGGGATAGACCGTCGCGTCGTCATAACCTTCGGGCTCCAGATAGATTTGATGACCGTCGCGATCACCGAACCGCATGACCTTGTCTTCGATCGACGGGCAGTAGCGGGGTCCGATCCCCTCGATTCGTCCGGCGTACATCGCCGATCGATCGATGTTGCGCCGAATAATTGCATGGGTTGCAGCGTTGGTCCGCGTGATACCACAGGGAATCGAAACTCCCGTGAGCTCCGAAGTCGGCGAATTCGACAGCACGACCGGATCGGGATCGCCATATTGCATAGCGATACGCGCCCAGTCGACCGATTTACCGTCGAGGCGCGGCGGCGTCCCAGTCTTGAACCGCGCCATTGGCAGCCCCAATGCTACGAGCGAAGCCGCCAGGCCCGCCGCAACGCCGCCGCCGATACGGCCACCTGTCTCGGCCGACAGTCCGCGATGCAACGTCGCTTGCAAGAACGTCCCCGTCGTGACGACGACGCTGCGTGCGAATAACTGACCGACCGAGGTCTCGACGCCGACGACCCGACCGCCCCTAACCGACAGCGCCTCGACCGAGGCCTCGATTACCTGCAGTCGAGGCTGGGATGCGATCGCCGCGCGCATTGCCTGGGCGTAGAGTTTGCGATCGACTTGAGCGCGCGGACCTTGGACCGCCGGTCCCTTGCTGCGGTTGAGCAGGCGATATTGCATCGCCGCAGCATCGGCTGTGCGACCGATCAAGCCTCCCAGCGCGTCGACCTCACGCACAATGTGGCCCTTGCCCAAACCGCCGATCGCCGGGTTGCACGATAAGATGCCGATATCGTCGCGCCGGAACGTGACCAACGCGACCGAGGCGCCCATCCGCGCGGCGGCTGCAGCCGCTTCGCAGCCGGCATGGCCGCCGCCGACAACAAGAACATCGAAATTGCGCATGGCGCTGTCTAGGTCGTCACCTGCTTCGCGTCAAAATGTTCCACGTGGAACAGGCTATTTGCCGAGACAGAAACGCGCGAACACGGCATCGAGAACATCGTCGTTGGCGATCCCACCGATCAGACTATCGAGACAATCCGTTGTCTGCCGAAGATGCTCGGCTGCCAGTACGGCGTCGGTGGTGACCAATGCTGAAGCCAGCTCGCCAATCGCCAGCTCGATGGCCATCCGATGCCGCTCGCGCGAAATGATCGCCGGTTCGCCGGGCCGGGCCTTTTTCTCGGCCCAAGCGGTCAGCCATGTTACCAGCAGGTCAACCCCATCGCGCGTCAGCCCAGATAGATGCAGCGCTCCGTCGCGCCAGCCGCCGCCAACAGGTGACAGGTCAGATTTGCTGACCACGCGAAGGAACTCGCCGCGATCCGGTGCTTCGCCGAGAGCAAGCACCAGATCGGCGGCTGCAGCGCGCACCACCGCGCGACGGATGCCCTCGGCCTCGACCGGATCGACGGTGTCGCGCAGCCCGGCGGTATCGAGCAGCATTACCGACACTCCACCGAGGTCGAGCTGTACCTCGAGCACGTCGCGGGTCGTCCCGGGGAATGCGGTGACGATAGCCACCTCGCGCTGCGCGATCGCATTGATCAGGCTCGATTTTCCGACGTTGACCGGCCCGGTGATGGCAACCGTCAGCCCCTCGCGTAAACGCTCGCCTCGTTTCGAATCGGCCAAAGCCGCGGCGAGCTGCGCTTGGAGATCGGCAAGTCGCGTGCGGTCACCCGCGGTTACGCCGTAAGCGACCTCGTCTTCCTCGGCAAAGTCGAGCGTTGCCTCGACATCGGCCCGAACCTCGATCAACGTTCTGCGCCAGTGCGCGACCCGCTCGCGGAGCAAGCCACCGGCATGATCGAGTGCCTGCCGCCGCTGCGCTTCGGTACCAGCGGCGATGAGGTCGGCGAGCCCCTCGACCTGAGACAGGTCGAGCTTGCCGTTGTCGAACGCGCGGCGGGTAAACTCACCCGGCTTGGCCAACACCAAGCCGGGCATCGCGCTCAGTACGCCGAGCACCCCCGTGACGACGGCACTGCCACCATGGAGGTGAAGTTCGACAAGATCGTCGCCGGTCGCGCTAGCCGGCGCTGCGAATGCCACCACCAATGCTTGATCGAGCACGACGGCATCGCGGGGATCGACGAGCCTTCGCAAGACAAGCATCCGCAGCGGAGGGATCGGAGTACCCGTCAATTCGGTCAACGTCGCGAACGCAGCCGGCCCCGAAATCCGCACCACCGCAATCCCCGCCGGCGGCCGTCCGCTCGACAAGGCGAAGATCGTCGAGGTCACAACGTCAGTCGCCCTTCGGCCGCCCCGCCGAGAACAACGCATTGCGCCACGTCTCGAAACCGTCGCTCATCCCGGGCATCCACGCGCGCGCCATCCGCTCGAAGTCAGCCGGGCCGACGCCTTCGGTAACGAAGCTCTTCATCCGGTCGAGATACAGAGCATGCAGCGGCTCGAGGTCGGGCAAGCCGAAAAAAGCCCTCGCCTCCTGCGGCGAGCAATCGATGTCGAAGGTGATTTTCATCGGCTCGGCCCCTTTGCTGCGGCGTAAGCGTGAGTCTAGCGTTGGTATCGGCAGCCGCCAAGCGACCGAGGAGATCACGATGCCCCAAGCCATTCGATTCGAAACCCACGGCGGACCCGAGGTCTTGCGCACCGAATCCGTCGAGGTCGGTCATCCCGGTCCCGGTGAAGTCCGCCTCCGTCAAACCGCGATCGGGGTCAACTTCATCGACACCTATCATCGCACCGGCCTGTATCCCCTCGAACTACCGAGCGGGATCGGTCTTGAGGCAGCAGGTGTCGTCGAGGCAATCGGACCCGAAGTCCTCGACTTCGCCGTTGGCGACCGGGTCGGCTACTGCCTCGGCCCGATCGGCGCCTATGCCAGCGAGCGACTGATCGCCGCCGACCGGATCGTGCCGCTGCCGGGGCTGGTCTCTGACGAAGTCGCGGCCGCAGCCCTCCTCAAGGGCTGTACCGCCGAAATGCTCGTCATGCGCTGTGCCAAGGTCGAGGCGGGACAAACGGTCCTCGTCCATGCCGCCGCCGGCGGCGTTGGGCAATTGCTCGTCCAGTGGCTTCGCCACGTCGGGGCACGGGTTATCGGCACGGTCGGCAGCGAGGATAAGGCCACAGTCGCCCGCGAGGCCGGCGCCGACGATATCATCATGTATCGCGACGACGACGTCCCGAGTGCGATCCGCGAACTGACCGACGGGAAGGGTGTCGACGTCGTTTTCGACGGGGTCGGCAAGGATACCTGGGCCGGATCGATCGCCAGCCTCGCGCGGCGTGGGCTGCTCGTGTCCTACGGGAATGCAAGCGGACCGGTCGACGGCGTCAATCTCGGCATCCTGTCGAAGCATGGTTCGCTCTACGTCACCCGTCCGACGCTGTTCGATTATTACGCGACGCGTGAGGAAATCGTCGCCGGGGCGGGCCGCGTGCTCGACCTGATCGCCGACGGAACGCTGGTCGCGGAGATCGGGGCGAGGTTTCCATTGGCCGAGGCGGCAGCCGCGCATCAGGCAATGGAGGGCCGGGGGACGACGGGGTCGACGATTTTGCTGCCGTGAGATTGGAGACAGCGGCAAAGCCGCTGCTGGCGTCGGACGCGTTCGGCGGCTTCATGCCGCCGCCCCGCCGCCCGAAGCTCACGCGAGTCGGTATATAAGGGACAAGTGCGAAGAGGCACTTGTCCCTTACATACTCGCCGCGTTTCGCCTAATGATTCATCGCGTCGAAGAATTCCTCGTTGCTCTTCGAGTCCTTCATCTTGTCGAGCAGGAACTCCATCGCGTCGATCGTCCCCATCTGCATGAGGATACGGCGCAGGACCCACATCTTCGACAGGGTGTTCTTGTCGACGAGCAGCTCTTCCTTACGCGTACCCGACTTGCCGATATCGATCGCCGGAAACACACGCTTGTCGGCGATTTTGCGGTCGAGGACGATTTCGGCGTTGCCGGTACCCTTGAATTCTTCGAAGATGACCTCGTCCATGCGGCTGCCGGTATCGATCAGCGCCGTCGAGATGATCGTCAGCGATCCGCCTTCCTCGATGTTGCGCGCCGCGCCGAAGAAACGTTTCGGCCGCTGCAGCGCGTTGGCGTCGACACCGCCGGTCAGCACCTTGCCCGAGCTCGGCACGACGGTGTTGTAGGCACGGCCGAGGCGAGTGATGTTGTCGAGCAGGATGACGACGTCGCGCTTGTGCTCGACGAGGCGCTTGGCCTTCTCGATCACCATCTCGGCGACCTGGACGTGGCGGGTGGCAGGCTCGTCGAAGGTCGAGGAAATCACCTCGCCCTTGACCGTCCGCTGCATGTCGGTGACTTCCTCGGGCCGCTCGTCGATCAGCAGGACGATCAGAT
>CAXTPH010000137.1:0-6924 GCA_964245955.1 uncultured Sphingomonadaceae bacterium
GACGACGCGCCGGCTCCACGTGTTGTCGGCATCGCACCAGACAACGCGAACACCATCCGAATCAAGGACCTCGGTGAACAGCCGGAGCTTGGCGGCGAAATAGCTCTCCATATCGCCGTGATAGTCGAGATGATCACGGCTTAAGTTGGTGAACGCCGCCGCTTTGATCGGTAGACCCTCGGTCCGGTACTGTGATAGTCCGTGACTTGACGCCTCAAATGCGACATGGGTTAGGCCTTCACGCTTCAGACCACCCATATTGGCAAGAAACGTGACGACGTCGGGGGTCGTCAGACCGGTCGAGATCTGGTCATCCGCCGTCGTGACGCCGAGCGTCCCGATACTCGCCGCACGATGACCCGCGAGCCGCCACAACTGCCGCGTCAGCTCGACCGTCGAGGTCTTGCCGTTGGTTCCCGTGACAGCGACCGTAACCTCGGGAAACGGCGCGAAAAACCGCGCCGCCATCGCCGCAAACAGCCGGCGCGGTTCTTCCGCCGACAGATGGGGAACCCCATTCACCCTGGCCCCGCGTCGAGCGACCACCGCGACCGCGCCGCCGGCGATCGCCGCGTCGATAAAGTCTTCGCCGTTCAATGTGTTACCGGGAAAGGCACCGAACACCGTCCCCGGCGCGACCTTGCGGTGATCGAGCGCGAACCCCGTCACGGTCGCAGCGCGCTCCGCCGGGGTCAGCGCGCCGTCGACCCCGACAAGGCGGCCCAAGTCCATATCAATCCTTGTCCGGCGCCTTGGCGACGAGCCCGAGCATCCCGCTGACGTCGATGTCGCGCTTCATGTCGGGGGCCACCCCGAGCATCGGCCCGATCCGCGTCACCACCTTGTCGACGATCGGTGCCGACACCATCCCGGCGGTCGAATAGCCCCCGGTCTCCTTCGTCCCGTGCGGCGCATCGAGCAGAGCGATCACGACGTAGCGCGGCGCATCCATCGGGAAAGCCGCAGCGAAGGTCGAGACGTTGACGTGCTTCTCATAATGACCGCCCTGCTGCTTTTCCGCCGTTCCGGTCTTGCCGCCGACGCGGTAACCCGCCGCATTCGCCTTACGCCCGGTGCCCGAGGTGACGACCATGCGCAGCAAGGCGCGCATCGTGTCCGAGGTTTTTTCGGAAAACACCCGCTTTCCGGGCACTTCATGGCCCGGTTGGACCTTGAGCATCGTCGCCGGACGCCAGATGCCGCCGTTGACAACGGCCGCATAAGCAGTTGCCAAGTGAAGCGGCGTCACCGCGATGCCATGGCCGAAGCCGACCGTCATCGTCGCAACCTCGCCCCAGTTGTTCGACGCCGGATACAGCGTGTGCCCACGCTCCATCAGCTCGCCGCTCACCGGCGACAGGAAGCCGAGCGCATCGAGATACGCCCTCTGCCGCGTCGCCCCGAGCTCGGCCGCCATGTGCGCCGTGCCGATGTTCGACGAGTAGATGAAGATCTCGGGCACCGTCGCCCATTTGCGCAGCTCGTGGCCGCGGTCGTCATGGATCGTGAAGCGGCCGATGTGGATCGGTGCAGTCGCGTCATATTTCTGGTCCATCGATTTGATGAAACCGTCGTTGAGCGACATCGCGATCGTCAGCGTCTTGAAGGTCGATCCGAGCTCGTAAACGCCGAGCGTCGCGCGGTCGAAGCGGGCGTTGTCCTGAGCGTGCCCCGCGACGTTCGGATTGAATTCGGGGAGCGATGCGAGGGCGATGACCTCTCCGGTGTGGACGTCCATGACGATGCCCGCCGCGCCGAGCGCGCTGAACTTGGTCATCGCCGCGCCGAGTTCGCTCTCGAGCGCCTGCTGAACCCGGCTGTCGAGCGAGAGAAACACCGGCTGTCCGCGGGTCGCCGGAGTGGTCAGCCGTGCGTCGAGCGCTCGCTCCATCCCGTATCGCCCGTGGCCGTCGATGTCGGTATAGCCAACAACGTGCGCGGCGAGATTGGCGTTGGGATACAGCCGCTCCGGTTCGCGCTTGAGGGTGATCGCCGGCTCGCCCAAGTCGTTGATCCGCTTCGCCTGCGCCGGCAGGACGCGCCGCGCAATGTAGCGGAACGCACCGGGGTGAACGAGTTCGAAGTAGAGTTGCCCGGGCGTCTTGTCGGTCAGGATCGCCGACAAAGACTCGGCCAGCGCATGCGGATCGCCGACCAGCTTGCGCGGCGCGACCGCGACCGCGACCGCGTCGAACGTCCGCGCCAGCTCAGCGCCGTTCCGGTCGAAAATGTCTCCACGCGGCGGCGCCGGCACGGCGAACGCGTCGCGCTCGTCGATCTCGCGTTCCTGCAGCACGGCAAGATCAACCAGACGAAGGCCGATGACGCTGGCGAGGATCACGAACAACAGAACGCAGATCATCAGCCGCGTCCGCGCATGCGACAGCGCCGCCTGCCGATGGCCAGCGAGCGGGAACGCGCGCCGTGGGAAGGTTGCCGCAATCACCGCAGTGCGATGTTCTGGAATGTTGCCGAAACATTATTCGCGGCAACCGTTCCGATCGTCGTCGCATCCGCCGTCAAGTCACCGGCACGGCGCGCAGTGAACGCGACCTGGCGGACCGGCGCAACCAGGGCGGGCGCATCACGGACAACGGCGGCGACTTCGACAGGCGCATGCACCGCCGGCAGGGCTGCGTAGCTCGCCAGCATCACCGGATTGGCAAGCAGTTGCTCGGCGCGTGGCGACGCGAGGGCGAGAACCTGTTCGTTCCAGCGCTGCAGCTCGGGTAGACGCGCGCGGGTGCGGAGCTCGGCCTGAAGCAGGCGGATGTCGGCGGTATCGCGCGCAATCCGCTGCCGCCCGGCATCGATCGCCGCGCGCTCCGACGAGGCGCGAAGCGAGATCGCGTAGCAGCCCATCGCCGAGGCCATCGCGGCGGCAACCAGGGCGGCGGACTTCAAGCTGGTTTTCATGCGGCTCTCCATGGCGGTGCGGCGGTACGGACGGCGGCGCGCAACGTTGCCGAGCGCGCGCGCGGGTTGCGGGCATTTTCCTGGGGCGACGGTCGGACCGGCTTCGCCGGCGCAGCAAAGGTCGGGGCCGGGCCCGAATTGTCTGCCGGCAGGTGGCGCGACCCGCCCGGCGCGGTACCCGAGCGATCGCGGAGAAAAGTCTTGATCGCGCGATCCTCGAGGCTGTGGAAGCTGACCACCGCGAGCCGACCGCCGGGGCGCAGCAACCGTTCGGCAGCTCGCAAGCCGGCGTCGAGTTCGCCCAGTTCGTCGTTGACGTAGATCCGCAACGCCTGAAAGGTCCGCGTCGCGGGGTCCTTGCCGGTCTTCGACGCGCCGCAAACGCTGCGGACGAGCCCCGCGAGCTGCAATGTCCGTTCGAACGGCCGGTCGTTGACGATCGCCCGCGCGATGCGCCGCGCCTTGGGTTCGTCCCCAAGCGTGAACAGCACGTCGGCGATCTCGGTTTCACCCGCGGTGTTGATGAAATCGGCGGCGGTCGGCCCGTCGCGGCCCATCCGCATATCGAGCGGCCCGTCGGCCATGAATGAAAATCCGCGCTCGGGCTGGTCAAGCATCATCGACGAGACGCCGATGTCCATTGCTACCGCGTCGACCGCGTCCACGCCCCGCGCGGCCAGTTCGCTATCCATCGCGGAGAACCGGCCTTCGATAAGGACGAGGCGCGGGTCGGTGATCGGGTTTGCCGCGAGGACGCGCGGATCGCGGTCGAAACCCCAGACACGCGCGATGCCACGGTCGAGCGCGGCGCGCGCATAACCGCCGCCGCCAAAGGTGCCGTCGACGTATTGGTCCCCCGGACCGAGCGCGAGCGCGGCCATGACTTCGTCGAGCAGGACCGGGATGTGGCTCATCCCTCGCCCCGTGCGTCGAGCATGCGCTGTATGCCGCGGACAACCCGCGGGTCGAGCCCGGGTCGGACCACGTAACGCTGCGGGTTCCAGACCTCGAAATAGCGCCCCATTCCGACGAACAGGGCCAGCCGGTCGAGCTCCCCGATTTCTTTCATTCCCGGGGAAAGAATAATCCGGCCATTGTCGTCGACCGCGAACTTTTCCGCCGCGCCGAAGGTTGCGCGAAAGCGGTCGTCGCGGGCCTCGCTAAAGTCGCCCGCGAACCGCGCTTCGAGCTCGGCAAGCGCCCGACCAGTATAGCCTTGGTCATAACCAACGAGGCAATCGGCACGTTCGGCCGGTGCCAAGATAATCGCGCGGACTTCGGACCGGGCGGCAATGACATCACGGAAACTCGATGGGACCGACAAGCGGTTTTTCCCATCGATCCCGTTAAGGGCATTGCCGATAAACGATTCGTCCACGTGAATGACCTGCCCACAGCGCGCAAGCCTCAGGACAAGGTCTACCCGGACGCGCCGACGCGGGTCGGAACGTTAGCGGATCGAACGATGCGGAAACCCCTACGCTTACTGTGGACAACAGGTACATGGGCTTTCGTGGTCAGGCAATGGGAAATCGTGGATCAACGGCCGAAATCTACAACCGATATGCAGTTGTTCTTGATCTTTCCACATTTGAACTTTGTTTGTTCTTACGATCCTGTGGCTGTCGCTACCTGTGGATAAGTCTGTGAAGAGAGTTGTGAAAGTACCGGCCTAAACCAGTCAAATATTAAGTATAGTTGCGCGGCGCGGTGAAGGAGCGCGCGAGCGGTCAGTGATTCGTTGTCGGATGCTGCAAGGTCCGTGTGGACGCCTTGGTTTTATCAAGTGTCGCATCCGTGCCGGAACTCGGCGCAACGCCCAGGACGGCGAGCGTTTCAGCCTTGGGATCGACCTTTGCGGCCGGACGCGCAGACCGCACCCCCGCCGCTGCCGAGACCACGATCAGGAAAATCGCGGCTAATCCCGTCAGGCCGACATTGACGCGCTGCGCGCCAAATGACCGCGTCGGCCGTGTTCGTCCGTCTCGCTTAACCACCGGCCCTCACTGCTGACAGTTCCCGGCGACGCAGGACGCGCAAAGCGTCAAAACGTCCCGTAAGGTGCTCATGTCAGGAGTGTGTAACCTGCCCGGTGGCCGATGTCGAGCCTGCGAGCCATGGCGGCGCGGGTAGTCCCTTGGCCGCACACCAAGCCGGGTCGTAGATCGTCGACAGGTAACGGAGACCCGAATCGCAGAGGATCGTCACGATCGTCTTGCCGGGACCCAGCTGCTGCGCGAGCCTGATCGCGCCGGCGACGTTGATCCCCGACGACAGGCCGAGGCAAAGTCCTTCATGCTCGAGAAGCTCGTGGACGAGCGGGAGAGCCTCGCGGTCGGGGACACGGAACTGGGCGTCGACCGCAAGGCCTTCGAGGTTGGCGGTGATCCGGCTTTGGCCGATGCCCTCGGACACCGAACTTCCCTGCGAATGCAGTTCGCCGTGCGCAAACCAGTCGTAGAGCGCGGCGCCTTCAGGATCACTGAGCGCAATAACGACGTCGGGCGCGACCGCGCGCAAGCCCAGCGCAACCCCGGCGAGGGTGCCGCCGGTGCCGACCGCACAGGTGAAGCCGTCGATCGCACCGCCTGTCTGCGCCCAAATCTCAGGCGCTGTCGTCTTGATGTGAGCGAGCCGGTTCGCGATGTTGTCGAACTGATTTGCCCAAACCGCGCCCGGCGTTTCCCCGGCGATCCGCCGCGATTGGTGGACGTAATGGCACGGGCTCGAATAGGGCGCGGCGGGAACGAGCACGAGTTCGGCTCCCAAAGCCCGGAGCGTCGCCTGCTTCTCCGCACTTTGGGTATCGGGCATCACGATGATCGTCCGATAGCCCAGCGCGTTCCCGACCACCGCCAGGCCAATGCCGGTATTTCCAGCCGTCCCCTCAACGATCGTGCCGCCGGGTCGGAGCAAGCCCCGCGCCTCGGCATCGCGGATGATGTAGAGCGCCGCCCGGTCCTTGACCGAGCCCCCGGGATTCATGAATTCGGCTTTGCCGAGGATCGTGCAGCCGGTTCGCGCCGATGCACCCCGGAGTGTGACCAGTGGCGTATTGCCAATCAGGCTGGTGACGTCGGCGGCGAGACTATTGATCATGATCACGGCTTAGCGGCACGAGCCGCAGGCGCAAGCAAGCGATCGTTGTCCCTGGCGAAACCCGCCTTTCGCCGCTGACGTCAACCCGCTAACCCTCGGCACATGTCGTATCGGTTCGTCCTTCTCGCGCTTCTGCTGGCCGCATGCGGAAAGCACGAGGCTGACCAGGGCAGGACGTTGCGTGCTGACATCGTTGAAGGCGGCGATAACACCGAGGCGGCGCGGACCGTCACCGCTGCGACGCAGCTTGGACTGACGACGTTCGACGGCACCGGGCAAGTCGTACCTGGGCTCGCGTCGAGCTGGCGGATCGCCGATAACGGCTTGAGCGCTATCTTCCGGCTGCGACCGCAGAAATGGCCCGACGGCAAACCCGTTTCGGCAAGTGATGTCGTTGCGTCATTTCGCCGGGCGGCGCAGGCGAGTCGAAATCCGTTGCGGCTGCTGCTGCAAGGCGTCGACGGCAGCGCGACGCTTGGCTCCGGCGCGAGGCCGGCGGTTATCGCAATCGACGCCCCGGTCGATAATATCGTCGAGATCCGGCTGTCCGGATCGATGCCAAGCTTGCTTGCGCTGCTCGCCGAGCCTGAGTTGGCAGTCACCCGCGCCGGACTTCGGCCTCCGCCGCTCGGGCCGTTCCAAATCGGCGACACACCAAAATCCGCGATCCAGCTTACCCGAAATACTGCCGCGCACACTGCGCCAGCGGTGACCCTGGCGGGGCTGGTGCTGACCCCAACCAATGACCCCGGGGTCGCGATCGCGCGGTTCGCGCGCGATCGAACCGATCTCGTCATCAGCCATGGACTGGCTGGCTTCGGCGATGCCCGGCTCCTTGCGGCGTCAAACGCCTTACGGGTCGCGCCGTCGTGGGGTGTTTAGGGGTATCTCGCCATTGCCAAGGACGGG
>CAXTPH010000138.1:0-6823 GCA_964245955.1 uncultured Sphingomonadaceae bacterium
GGGCGCCGCCTCGCCCTTGGCGATCGCGAGGCCGAGCCCGGCGTCGCCGATCGTGCCGCTGACCCACAGCGTATCGCCCGGCCGCGCGCCGCACCGCGACAGCGCCGCACCCGGCTCGACCTGCCCGACCGCGGTCAGCCCGAGCACCGCCGCCGCCAGCCCCGAGACGGTATCGCCGCCCCATAAGGCGACGCCCCAGCGCTCCATCGCCCGCGCGAAGCCCGCGGTGAAGCCGGTGACCCACGCATCGTCCTCGGCCGGGCTCAGCCCGAGCCCCAGCAGCACCCCGGCCGGGCGCGCGCCCATCGCCGCGAGGTCGGACAGATTGACCGCGAGCAGCTTCCACGCGACGTCGCTCGGGTTGTCGCCCGGCAGGTAATGGATGCCGCTTGCGAGGATATCGTGCGTAAACACGAGGTCGCGGCCGATCGGCGGGGCGAACACCGCCGCGTCGTCGGCGAGGCCCCGCGCGGCCGCGGTCGTCGCCAGCGGCGCGAGCAGCCGCGCGATCAGGTCGCGCTCACGCACCGGTCGTCGCGGGCGGCGCCGCCGCGGGCGCGGACCCACGCACGCCCTTCGCCACCGCGTCGAGCAGCCCGTTGACGAACTTCGCCTCGCGCGGATCGTAGAAGGCGTGGGCGACGTCCATATATTCGTCGATCACCGTCGCCACCGGCACGTCGGCGCGCGCGAGCAGCTCGTACACCCCGGCGCGGAGCAGCCCGCGCATCGGCTTGTCGAGCCGGTCGAGCGCCCAGCCGGCGGCGAGGTTGGTCGTGATCAGCGCGTCGATCTCGCCGCCGCGCGCGGCGACCCCGGCGACGATATCGTCGAAGAACACCGGATCGGCCGGGCGGTACTGCTCGTCCTCGATGGTTGCGCCGAGCCGGTGGTTGTGAAACTCGGTGAGCAGCCCGGGGACGCTGCCGCCGGTCATGTCGCGCTGGTACAGCGCCTGGACCGCCGCCAGCCGCGCCGCCGAGCGCGCGTTGCCGACCCGCGCCTTCTTCGTCTTGGATTGTGCCATGCCGCGCGATGTAGCGACCGGGGGGGGCGATGTCACCCTTGCCGGCGCAGCGAGTCGCTGAGGGTTCGACGAACTCCTATGGTAGTGGCTAAGCGCGACGGTGAAATGTGCCGAAACGGCGTGTTTTGGGCCCAAACGACCCCGCTTTCGTGTGTAAGTCGTCAACTTCCGATTGTCGCTTGGTTCGTCGGCGCGCCGAAGTTTGCAGCGAGTCGCTTACGTGCCCGAACTCCAACAGTGCTGGCTAAGGCCGGGCGCAAATAGTGCCAATCCGGCTCGAACCGGCGCGATTCGACCCCGGTTTCCTGTGAACTTAGTCAACTTCCGCGAGAGGCTTGGTTAAAAGCTCATCGCCGGATCGTGAACCGGACCCGCCGCGCCCTGAAGTCCAGCGCGACCCGGCGGAACGCCTCGAGGACGTCGGTACCGAGCAGCATCGCCGGCTGGTGCTCGAGCCCGAACAGGCGGAACGGCGGCGCGTCGGCGAACGCGACCGGCACGTTGGCCAGGTCGATCCCGCCGATGCGGATGTTCGACAGCATTGCGAGATTGGCGGTCAGCGTCTGGCCGGTGACGCTGGTCAGGACGACCGGGCGCGCCACCGGGGCCCGGCGCGACCCGAACACGCGCGCCTGGAGCGCGAGGTTGCCCATCGTGATCTCCGACCCGGTATCGATCACCGCATAGATCGGCACCCCGCCGACGCTCGCCGCGGTCAGGATCAGCTGGCCGTTGCGCCGCCGTGCGGTGACGACGATCTCGTCGCCGCCGCTGACCATCTCGGGCTTGCGCGAGTCCTGGACGGTGATCGTCTTGCGGTCGAAGTCGAGCATCAGCCGCTGGTCGGCGAGCGCGTCGATGCCGACCAGCCCCTGCGCGCCGAGGTAGCGTTCGGGCAGGGCGGGCGCGGCGATCGACGAGATGACGCTCTGGCCGAGCTTGATCGTCGCGATCTGCACCGTCCCGACCCGCGCCGCCCCCGCCATGCCCTGCAGCTTGACGATGTTGCCGGCAGGCAGCGCGAGGCTCGCCGCGAGGTCGGAGCCGATCACCGAACGGTCGGCACCCGAGTCGACGAGGAAGCGGAACGGCCCCTTGCCGTCGACCTCGACGGGGATGAACATGCGGGTCTTCGCCTGCTCGGCAGCGACGGCATCGCCGGTGATCTCGAGCGTGTTGTCGATCACCGCCGGCGGGATCGTCGGGAGGACCGGCGGCGCCGCGGCCGCTGTCAGCGCCGCGAGCGCGGCGAACGTCACGATACTCATGGCCGCCGCATTGGTCCGTTTCGGGACGGTCCGCAAGCGGGCTCTCGATCCTCCCCGGAACGGGGAGGGGGACCGCGCCGCCCTTCGCGGCGTGGTGGAGGGGCGGTCGGACGAGCTCACGACTTGATCCCGCTCGGCCGCCCCTCCGTCGCGCGAAGACGCGCGCCGCCTCCCCGCCGGGCGGGGAGGATCGGCAGCGCGACTAGCTCGCGAAGCGCTCCCGCAGCGCGATCATCGCCAGCGCCGCGGTCGCCGCCTCGCCGCCCTTGTCCTTCTCGGTCTTGCGCGCTCGCGCCCACGCCTGCGCCTCGTTCTCGACGGTGAGGATGCCGTTGCCGATCGCGAGGCCATCGAGGGTCAGCGCCATGATCCCGCGCGCGCTCTCCGACGCGACGACCTCGAAGTGGTAGGTCTCGCCGCGAATGACGGTGCCGAGCGCGACGAAGCCGTCGAACACGTCGGACGCCAGCCCGATCGCCGCCGGGATCTCGAGCGCGCCGGGGACGGTGATCGTCTCGTGGGTCGCGCCGGCGGCGTCGAGCGTGCTCCGCGCCCCGTCGAGCAGCGCGTCGGCGAGCGCTTCGTAGAAGCGCGCTTCGACGATCAGGAGATGGGGCATGGGTGGTCCTTTAGTCGGTCGCGCCGGGGATCGGCCGCTCGCCGACGACGGTCAAGCCATAGCCGGTCAGCCCGACGATCGTCCGGTGCGAATTGGTCAGCAGGATCATGTCGCTGACCCCGAGGTCGACGAGGATCTGCGCGCCGATGCCATAGTCGCGCAAGGCGACCGACTCGCCCTGCCCGCGCGCCAGCATCTGGGTCGAGATCGCGTCGGACCGGCCATCGCGGATGATGACGACGATCCCCGCCCCCTCCGCGCCGATGATGTCCATCGCGCGCTGCAGCTGGCCCGAGCGGCTGTCGTCCTCGGCGAACAGATCGGTGAACATCGACTGGGTGTGCATCCGGACGAGCGTCGGCTTGGCCGGGTCGACGTGCCCCTTCTGCAGGACGATATGTTCGGTGCCCTCGGCCTTGTTGACGTACGCCTTCGCCGTCCAGCGGCCACCGTGATGACTTTCGAGCGGCGTCTCGGCGAGGCAGGCGACGAGGTTGTCGTGCTTCATGCGGTAGGCGATCAGGTCGCGGATCGTGCCGATCTTGAGCCCATGCTCGGCGGCGAAGCCGAGCAGGTCGTCCAATCGCGCCATCGTCCCGTCATCGTTCATGATCTCGCAAATCACGCCGGAAGGATTGAGGCCGGCGAGGCGCGAGACGTCGACCGCCGCCTCGGTATGCCCGGCGCGGACGAGGACGCCGCCGTCGCGAGCGACCAGCGGGAAGACGTGGCCGGGCGTGACGATGTGGCTCGCGTCCTTCGATGCGTCGATCGCGACCGCCACCGTCCGCGCGCGGTCGGCGGCGCTGATGCCGGTGGTGACGCCGTCGCGCGCCTCGATCGACACGGTGAAGGCGGTCTCGTGGCGGGTGCCGTTGTGCCGCGCCATCAGCGGCAGGCCGAGCGCCCTGACCCGGTCGGCGGCGAGCGCGAGGCAGATCAGGCCGCGGCCGTGCTTCGCCATGAAATTGATCGCCGAGGGCGTCGCCATCTGCGCGGGGATGATCAGGTCGCCTTCGTTCTCGCGGTCCTCATCATCAACAAGGATGAACATGCGGCCGTTCTTCGCCTCGTCGATGATCTCCTCGATACCAACCAGCGCGCGGGGCGCGCTCTGCCGCGCGAGATAGTCGTTGAGCTTGCGCAGCGTGTCGGCGGTCGGATTCCACTCCGGATCGTCGAGATGCCGTAGCGAGTTGGCGTGAAGACCTGCGGCGCGGGCGACAGCCGACCTCGCCTCGCCGTTTTCGAGAACTAATTGCCGCAGCTTCTCGAGCGTAGTCATCGAAAGCGGCATCACGATCCTCACACTTAAATGTGTGATGAATATCGGTCGATCACATTATGATGTCAACACGTCGCGCATGCGACCGAGATAGCGCGCGAGCACGTCGATCTCGATATTGACCTCGTCGCCGACCGCAAGCGTCCCGAACGTCGTATGTTCCCACGTATGCGGGATGATATTGAGATCGAAGCGGACCCCGCCTTCGACTCCCGCCGCGACGCCGTTGACCGTCAGCGATACGCCTGAGAGCGCGACCGACCCTTTGGCGGCGATGAACGGGGCAACCGACTTCGGCGCATCGATCGTCAGCTTGGTCGATCCGCCCTCGCGGTCGAGCGCCGCGACGCGACCGACCGCGTCGACATGGCCGGTGACGATATGCCCGCCGAGCTCGTCGCCGACCTTGAGCGCGCGTTCGAGATTGAGCTTCGCCCCCGCGGCCCATTGCGCGGCGGCGCTGTGACGCAGCGTCTCCCCACTGACGTCGACGGCGAAGCTGCCTGGCCCTTTTTCGACGACGGTCAGGCAGACGCCCGAACACGCGATCGATGCGCCGAGGGCGACGCCGGCGGTATCATAGCCGGTCGCGATGGTGACCCGAAGGTCGCCGCGCGGTTCGACTGCAGTGACGGTGCCGATGTCGGTAATGATGCCGGTGAACATGAGCAGGCCCCTATCGAACGCGGTCGTATTCCTCAACCCGGTCAGGGCCAAGGCTCAGGGCGGACGCGAGCCGCCAGCGGCCGTGCGCCGCCGCAAGGTCGATCAGGCCGAGGTCGCCGATGCCGCGCCGCCCGCCGAGGACGATCGGTGCACGGTAGAACAGCAGCCGGTCGATGCCGTCGGCGCCGAGCAGCGTCGTCGCCACCCCGGTCCCGCCCTCGACGAGGACGGTGAGAATGCTGGGGTCGAGGTCGTCGAGGTCGCGGAGCAGCATCGCGTCGCCGATCCGCGCGTGCGCCGGGATCGCCTCGAGCGAGGTGCTCAGCACCCCTCGGCGCGGCGCACGATCCTCAAGCCCGTCAAGCCGCACATCGAGCGTCGGATCGTCCGCCGCCAGCGTCCCGCCACCGACGACGATTAGGTCGCACCGCGCGCGTTCGAGGTGCGCATGCCGCCGCGCCGCCTCCCCGGTGATCCAGCGGCTGCTCCCGTCGGCGAGCGCGATACAGCCGTCGAGCGACACCGCCAGCTTGAGCGTGACGTGCGCGCGTCCCTCGCGTTGGCGGGTGAAGAAGCCGGCGTTGAGGCGTTCTGCGGCGGTGGACGCGACGACGTCGACCGCGATCCCCGCCGCACGGAGCCGCTCAAACCCGGCGCCGGCGGTGCGCGGATCGGGGTCGGTGCCGCTCGCGACGACGCGCGCTACCCCGGCGTCAACCAGCAGGTCGCTGCACGCCGGCCCGCGCGGCGACACATGTGCGCACGGTTCGAGCGTGACAATGGCGGTCGCCCCCCGCGCGGCGTCACCCGCCGCGGCGAGCGCCATCGCCTCGGCGTGCGGGCGCCCCCCCGGCTGGGTCCAGCCGCGCCCGACGACGCGGCCGTCGGCGACGATGACACAGCCGACGCTCGGGTTGGGGCTCGTCCGCCCGACTCCGCGGCTCGCAAGGGCGAGCGCGGCCCCGAGCCAGCGCGCGTCCTCCGTCGCGGTCACGCCTTGGGTTTGGCCGGCGCGGCAGCCTCGGCGGGCGGCTTTGGCGCGACATAGCCCTCGGGCTGCATGTTCTTAGGCTGCGCCGAGATGTAGGCGTCGTACTGGTTCTGCGCCTTGACGCGCGCCGGTCCCTGCAGCGTCGCGATATAGGCGCGCGACGTCGCCGCATCGGCGCGTGCGGTCGCGACTTCGGCGGCGCGCTCGCGGTCGACATCGGCAGTGCTGCGAGTCGCGGGCCAGCTTTTGACGAACACGACCGGCACGACCTTGCCCGAATAGCCCCACCGCGACTCGAGCAGGAACAGCGCCATAATCGCACCGACGATCAGCAGAGCCAGCCCGCCGATGATCAGCCGCGATCGCGGTATGTCGCGTATCCGCTCGACCAACGACCCCGGCGACGGCGACGACGGCGGGGAAAAACCGGCGTCCGGCCGCCACGCACGGCGGGCCAGCTCGAGCGGCGTCCGCGCCGCCGGCCGGGCTTGGGGTTCGGATGCCTTCGACGGCAGCAGCCGTGGGGGCGGCAACGGCGAAAACAACTTCATCGGCGGTTACTCCAGACCACGGTTATAGTCGGCCGCCGCCGCCGCCGCCAGCCGCGCCAGCGCCGCATCGCGCCCGATCAAAGGTAGTAGAGCCGCCATCTCAGGACCCGCGTCGCGGCCGGTGAGCGCGACACGCAGGGGGTGGAACAGGGCACGGCCCTTGCGCCCCGACGCGGCCTTGAGCGCGCCAGTCCAGCGCGGCCAGATGTCGAGTGTCCACTCGGTCGCCGCCAGCGCTTCCCGCGCGTCGGCGATGAAGTCGAAGTCGGCAGCGTCGGCGACCGCGTCGACCGGCCCGGTGATGACCCGCCACCAGCCGGCGGCCTCCGCCACCGTGGTCAGGTTGCCGCGGACCGCGTCCCACGCCGCTTCGGTCATACCCTCGGGCAGTCGGTCGGCGACCGCGTCTAATTCGA
>CAXTPH010000139.1:0-6771 GCA_964245955.1 uncultured Sphingomonadaceae bacterium
CGCGCTCGACGGGCGCGCGGTCAAGGTCCGCGCCGACCTTGACGAGGCGAAGCGCCTCCGGGCCGAGGCCGAGGCGCTCCTTGCCGGCTACAAGGCGAAGGCCGAAACCGCGAGCCATGACGCCGAGCATATCCTGTCGACCGCGCAGACCGAGGCCGCGGCGATCGTCGCCGAAGCCCGCGCCCAGGCGGAAGCCGTGATCGCGCGTCGCACCGCGATGGCCGAAACCAAGATCGCCGCCGCCGAGCGCGCGGCGGAGGCATCGGTCCGCGCCCAGGCGGTCGATTTCGCGATCGCGGCGACAAAGAAGATCATCGTTGCCCACGATGATCCGACCGAGGCCGCCCGGCTGACCGGCGCGGCGATCAGCGAGCTCGACCGCCGGCTGCACTAGGGCGCGATCAGCCGCCGCGTACCCGAGTTTCACTTTGCCTTTCCGCCGCCGATACTAGATATGGTATGCTCCCTGTCAGTATCAGCCGGACGACCACATGCCGCGTGAAACGATTGCCATCGGTGCCGACCATGCCGGCTTCGCGATGAAGGCGGTGCTCGCCGCCGACCTCGTCAAGATGGGCTACGACGTGCTCGACCTTGGCACCAACAGCGAGGTGTCGGTCGACTATCCCGACTTCGGCTATGCCGTCGGCCGCGCGGTGACGCAGGGCGAGGCGACGCGCGGCATCGTCGTCTGCGGCACCGGCATCGGCATGACGATCGCCGCCAACCGCGACCCCGCGGTCCGCGCCGCGCTGTGCACGAGCGGGATGATGGCGCGGTTGGCGCGCGAGCATAACGACGCCAACGTCCTCGCGCTCGGCAGCCGGATTATCGGCATCGAAGTCGCGCGCGACTGTATCCGCCAGTTCCTCAGCACGAGCTACGGCGGCGGGCGTCACGCCGATCGCGTTGCCAAACTCAGCCACCCCGAATACGAGGCCGCCGAATGAGTCCCGCCACCGCCCAGGCCGTCCCGCAAGTCGCCGGTTATGACGGTTTTTTCACTGACCCGGTCGAAGGCGAAGTTGCGCATGCGATCGCCATGGAACTCGACCGGCAGCAGAATCAGATCGAGCTGATCGCCTCCGAGAACATCGTCAGCCGTGCTGTGCTCGATGCGCAGGGGTCGATCTTCACCAACAAATACGCCGAGGGCTATCCGGGCAAGCGCTACTATCAGGGTTGCGCGCCGTCGGACGTCGTCGAGACGCTGGCGATCGACCGGGCGAAGGCGCTATTCGGCTGCGCCTATGCCAACGTCCAGCCGCATTCGGGCGCGCAGGCGAACGCCGCGGTGATGCTTGCGCTGGTCAAGCCCGGCAAGACGATCCTCGGCATGTCGCTCGACGCCGGCGGGCACCTGACCCACGGTGCGGCCCCGTCGATGTCGGGCAAATGGTTCGACGCGGTCCAATATGGCGTGCGTCGTGAAGACCATTTGATCGATTACGACGCGGTTGCCAACCTGGCTGAGCAGCATCGCCCGAAGCTGATCATCGCCGGCGGCTCGGCGTATCCGCGGGTGATCGATTTCGCCCGGTTCCGCGCGATCGCTGATTCGATCGGGGCGCTCCTGATGGTCGACATGGCGCACTTCGCCGGCCTCGTCGCCGCTGGGGTCCACCCGAGCCCGCTGCCGCACGCGCACGTCGTGACGACGACCACGCACAAGACGCTGCGTGGCCCGCGCGGCGGAATGATCTTGTCGAACGACGAGGCGCTCGGCAAGAAGTTCAATTCGGCGGTTTTCCCCGGGATGCAGGGTGGGCCGCTGATGCACGTCATCGCC
Source organism: uncultured Sphingomonadaceae bacterium (assembly GCA_964245955.1). GTDB lineage: Bacteria > Pseudomonadota > Alphaproteobacteria > Sphingomonadales > Sphingomonadaceae > Polymorphobacter_B. The sequence goes on from CAXTPH010000139.1 coordinate 1,790, forward strand.
GCCAAGGCGGTCGCGTTCGGCGAGGCGCTGCGCCCCGAGTTCAAGGATTATGCGCGCGCGGTCGTGACCAACGCCCAGGTCCTCGCGGCGAAGCTCGCGGCGCGCGGCTGCGCAGTCGTCGCCGGCGGGACCGACACGCACCTGGCGCTGATCGACCTCAGTCCGAAGGGCATCACCGGCAAGGACGCCGACGAGGCGCTCGAGCGTGCCGGCATCACCTGCAACAAGAACGGCGTGCCGTTCGATCCGCTGCCGCCGACCAAGACCAGCGGCATCCGGGTGGGCTCGCCCGCCGGCACGACCCGTGGTTTCGGCGTCGCCGAGTTCGGCGCGATCGGCGACATGATCGCCGATGTCCTCGATGGGCTCGCCGCGAATGGGGCCGAGGGCAACGGTGCGGTCGAGGCCGCGGTCAACGGCCGCGTCCGGGCGCTGTGCGCGCGCTTCCCGATCTATCCTGCCGCCTAACCGACCGCCGTGCGCTGCCCGTTCTGCGCCAACGACGACAGCCAGGTGAAGGATAGCCGTCCGACCGAGGACGGCGGCGCGATCCGGCGGCGGCGGCAGTGCCCGGCGTGCGGTGCGCGCTTCACCACCTTCGAGCGCATCCAACTGCGCGAGATGATCGTCGTCAAGAAGTCGGGCAAGCGCGAGGTGTTCGACCGCGACAAGCTTGCCCGGTCGATCGAGATCGCCTGCCGCAAGCGTCCAATCGAGCCACAACGGATCGAGCGGCTGGTCAATGGCGTCGTCCGGCGGCTCGAATCGTCGGGCGAGAGCGAGCTCGGTGTCGGCCTCGTCGGCGAGATGGTGATGGAGGGGCTGCAGGCGCTCGACCCGGTCGCGTACATCCGCTTCGCCAGCGTCTACCGCGATTTCCGCGAGGCGCGCGATTTCGAAACGTTTGCCGGCGCGCTCGGTGTCGGTAAGTTGGCTGGCGAAAAGAGCGAACGCCCATTGCCGCGCCTCGTCGGCGAGGCGGAGTGACCGCTGGGTCACCGCCGCCCGCCGTCATCCTCGTCCGCCCGCAGCTCGGGGCGAATATCGGGGCGTGTGCGCGGGCGATGCTCAATTTCGGGCTGACCGACCTGCGGCTCGTGAGCCCACGCGACGGCTGGCCGAACCCCGACGCGGGACCGTCGGCGAGCGGAGCGGACGCGGTACTCGCCGAGGCGCGGGTGTTCGACACGGTGGCCGACGCGGTCGCCGATCTCAACTTCGTCTATGCGACCACCCTGCGCAACCGTGCGCTGACGCGACCGGTGGTGACGCCGGCGCAGGCGGCGGGCGAGACGCGCGCGCGGCGCGAGCCGACGGGGCTGATGTTCGGTCCCGAACGGTCGGGACTGGAGACCGATGATCTCGCCCTCGCGCACGCGATCCTGACGATTCCGGTCAACCCAGACTTCGGCTCGCTCAACCTCGCCCAGGCGGTGTTGATCAACGCGTATGAATGGTTTCGCGCGGGCGACGCCACGCCGGCAACGACCGTCGTCAACTACGAAGGTCCGGCGCAACATGCCGATCTCGAGCGGCTGATCGTGTCGGTCGATGCCGATCTCGAGGCAGCGGGCTATTACGGGACGACGACCCGTGTCGCGATCGCCAAGCGGCTCGTCCGCAACCTACTCACCCGCCCGGCCTTCAGCGACAACGAAGTACGGACGCTCCGCGGCATTTTCCGGTCGCTCGCGCATCCGCGCCGACCGGACAACGCCCCTTAAGCGACCTGCGCCACCGCGCCGTCGGCGCGCTCGGGATCGCGCAGCGCGTAGCCGCGGCCCCAGACGGTTTCGATGCACGTCGCGGCATTGTCGCCGGCGGCGGCGAGCTTCTTGCGCAGCTTGCAGACGAAGACGTCGATGATCTTGAGTTCGGGCTCGTCACGGCCGCCGTAGAGGTGGGTGAGGAACATCTCCTTCGTCAGCGTCATGCCCTTGCGGAGCGACAGCAGTTCGAGGATCGAATATTCCTTGCCGGTCAAGGCGACGCGGTGATTTTCGACGGTGACGAGACGCGCCGACAGGTCGATCGCCATCGAGCCGGTCCGGATGATCGACTCGGCGTGGCCCTTCGACCGGCGGACGAGGGCGTGTAACCGGGCGACGAGTTCATCGCGCTGGAACGGCTTGGTGACGTAATCGTCGGCCCCGAAGCCGAAGCCGCTGACCTTGGTCGCGGTCTCGGCATCGCCCGACAGGATCATCACCGGCGTGGTGATGCGCGCCAGCCGCATCCGACGGAGGACCTCATAGCCGTGCACGTCGGGCAGCGTAAGGTCGAGCAGGATCGCGTCATAGTCATACAGCCGCGCCAATTCGATCGCCGCTTCGCCTTCGGCCACGGTCTCGTGCTCGACGCCGACGCCGCTCAGCATCAACGTGACCGCCCGCGCCATCAACTTGTCGTCTTCGATCAGCAATACACGCATGATCCAACCTCCCACTCAGTACGGCATCCCGCCTTGCCGCACCCGGCCACTAACCCTATATCGTTCACCGAGTAAAGATACTTAACTATACCATCCGTCAGTATCTTTTTCGACCGAGTTGTGTCGTGCACCGGCGGCTGGCAATGCGAAGAAATAAACAGTTCAGTGACAATTTTCGAAGATGTCGCGGTAGATCTGGACCCGGGTCACGCGCAGGCCGGGCGTACCGACGGCGTCGATCGCGCGCTCCCAGAGGCGCAGTTCCTCGTCGCTCAGTCGGTAGCGGGTGCAGGCCTCGGTTCGCGTCAATACGCCCTCGCGGATCGCCTGGACGACATCGGCCTTGCGACTGGCGACCCAGCGCTTCGTATCGGGGGGCGGCAGACGGTCGATCGCACTCTTGGCCGGACCTTCGGAACTCGACTGACGCTGGTACATTACGCGCTCCCCTTTACCGTACAAAGACTAGTTACGGCATGCGCTCTGTCGAGATGCATTCATACTGTCGAAAGGTGAAATAAATTCGCGTTATGTCGCAACTGCCGAATCCTCAAGTTATTGTTAACGCTAACAAAGCCTTAACTAGGGTCGTGGTGGCGATGTCTGGCGGGGTCGATTCCTCCGTGGTCGCCGCCCTGTATGCCGAGGCGGGATACGACACCATCGGGGTTACTTTGCAGTTGTATGACGACGGCGCGGCGCGGGCGCGAGTGGGCGCGTGTTGCGCCGGCGCGGACATCGCCGACGCTCGCCGGGTCGCCGACCGGCTCGGGATTCCGCACTATGTCCTTGATTATGAAAGTGCGTTCCGCACGGCGGTGATCGACGATTTCGCCGATGCCTATCTCGCCGGTCACACGCCCGTGCCGTGCATCCGCTGCAACCAGACGGTCAAGTTCCGCGACCTGCTGAGCGTCGCGCGCGACCTCGGCGCGGAATGCCTCGCGACTGGACATTATGTCCGGCGGATCGAGGGCGCCGCCGGCGCGGAACTTCACGCCGGGATCGACCCGGCGAAGGACCAGAGCTATTTTCTTTACGCGACAACGCGCGAGCAGCTCGATTTTTTACGCTTTCCGCTCGGCGGGCTGACGAAGGCAGCGGTTCGCGACCATGCCGCTCGGCTCGGCCTCGCGGTCGCGGCCAAGCCCGACAGCCAGGATATCTGTTTCGTCCCCGGCGGCGATTATGCGGCGGTCGTCCGTAAGGTGCGACCCGATGCCGATGCCCCGGGCGACATCGTCGACCGGGCTGGACGTGTGCTCGGGCGGCACGCCGGGATCGTCGGCTATACGATCGGCCAGCGCCGCGGGCTCGAGCTCGGTGGCCTGCGCGAACCTTATTATGTCGTCGGTATCGACGCCGCACGGCGCGAGGTCGTCGTCGGGCCACGCGCGGCGCTCGCGGTGGCGGGCGTCGAACTGACCGACGTCAACTGGCTAGGCGACGGGGTCGCGGCTGGCCCGGTGACCGCGAAGGTCCGGTCGATGGCGGCGGCGGCACCGGCGACGCTGGTCGACCGTACGACGTTGGCGTTCGACGCGCCCGAGTATGGTGTCGCGCCGGGGCAGGCGGCGGTGATCTACGCTGGCACCCGCGTCCTCGGCGGCGGCACGATCAGCGCGACGACGGCGGCGCTCGTCCCCGCGTCCGCCGCGTCAATCGCTTGACACCCGTCACTATCTTGACGCGACCGCCGTCGGTTTATTGACGGAAGCCCGCTGCCGACACGTGTCCGCGCTCGTGCCGGCCTGTTGGCATGGAGTTTGCTGAACCCCTGATACGTCACGGGGAGTCAGTCATGCCAGTCGCCGCCATCGCCGTATCGCCCGCCGCCGAGGCGCTGCATCCCGGATTGACTGCAGCGATTGACGGCGCGGGCGGCGCATCCTTGCGCGCCGATGCCGGGCTGCGCGTCACCGCCGCTGGCGAAGGCGGTCCCGGGGCGACGCTTACGGTCGCGCACGCGCGCCGCCCGCGACTGGAGCGAACCGACAGCTCCCCCTCGCTCGCTTTCGCCGAGCCCGATCTTGGCTTTGCCGCAGTGGTGATCGTCGCCCTCGCCCGCGGTGACGCGGCCGCTGGTGCCGACCCCGCGTCGCTCGCGCTCGCGGCGATGGCCGCGCGGGTCGCCGCCCGTGACATCGCGGTGTTGATCGGCGGCCCGACCGGGACCGGCAAGGAAGTCCTCGCCCGCGCGATCCACTTTCAGTCACCCCGCCGCGACGCGCCCTTCGTCGCGGTCAACTGCGCCGCGCTCCCCGAAGCGATGCTCGAAGCCTTGCTGTTCGGTCACGAGCGCGGCGCCTTTACCGGTGCGGGGAGCAATGCCCGCGGCCTGTTCCGCGCCGCCGACCGGGGAACAATCCTCCTCGACGAGATCGCCGAGCTGCCGCTGGCGCTGCAGGCGAAACTGCTGCGGACGCTGCAGGAAGGCGAGGTGCTGCCGATCGGTGCGACCGCGCCAATCAAGGTCAACGTCCGCATCGTCGCCGCGGCCAATCGCGACCTTCTCGCCGAGGTCGCCGCGGGGCGCTTCCGTGCCGATCTG
>CAXTPH010000140.1:0-6739 GCA_964245955.1 uncultured Sphingomonadaceae bacterium
CCCGACGGCCCAGGTCGGAGCCCCGTTTACCGAGAAATTGCTGATCGAGGCGTGCCTCGCGCTGATGGCGACGGACGCCATCGTCGCGATCCAGGACATGGGCGCGGCCGGGCTGACGTCGTCGTCGGTCGAGATGGCGTCGAAGGGCGGGGTCGGGCTCGAGCTCGACATGGACGCGGTGCCATGCCGCGAGACCGGCATGACCCCGTACGAGATGATGCTCAGCGAATCGCAGGAGCGGATGCTTATCGTGCTCAAGCCGGGGCACGAGGTGTTCGCGGAGGCGATCTTCCGCAAATGGGAGCTCGATTTCGCGGTGATCGGCCACGTCACCGATACCGAACACCTCGTGCTGCGCTTCCAGGGCGCGGAGGTGGCGAACATTCCGCTCGGTCCGCTCGCCGACAAGGCCCCGCTTTACGACCGGCCGTGGGTCGCGACCCCGCCGCGCGCGCCGCTGACCGACGTGCCCGGCTCGACCGATCTCGCCGCCGACCTCCTGACGCTGATGGCGTGCTCCGACATCGCGTCGAAGCGGTGGATCTGGGAGCAGTATGACCACATGGTCGGGGCCGACACGGTCCAGCGTCCCGGCGGCGACGCGGCGGTGGTCCGCGTCCATGGCACGCGCAAGGCGCTGGCGATGACGACCGACTGCACCCCGCGCTACTGCTTCGCCGACCCCGTCGAGGGCGGCAAGCAGGCGGTCGCCGAGACGTGGCGCAACCTGATCGCGGTCGGGGCGAAGCCGCTGGCGATCACCGACTGCATGAACTTCGGCAACCCGCAGCGGCCTGAGATCATGGGGCAGTTCGTCGGCTGCATCGAGGGCATGGCGGCGGCGTGCCGTGCGCTCGACTTCCCGGTCGTGAGCGGCAACGTCTCGCTGTACAACGAGACCGACGGCACCGGCATCCTGCCGACCCCGGCGATCGGCGGGGTCGGACTGATCGGGGATTATGCGACCGCGATGACGATGGGCTTCAAGGCGGCGGGCGAGGCGATCTGGCTGATCGGGGGTGGCACCGGCCACCTCGGCCAGTCGCTCTGGCTGCGCGAGATCGCGGGACGCGAGGACGGTCCGCCGCCGCCGGTCGATCTCGCCGCCGAGCGTGCCGCGGGCGAGTTCGTCCGCATCCTGATCGATCATGGCACCGCGACCGCGGTCCACGACCTGTCCGACGGCGGACTGGCGGTGGCGCTCGCCGAGATGGCGCTCGGCGGCGCGGTCGGCGCAACGATCGACGACCTGACCGGCGTCGCGGCGGCGTTCGGCGAGGACCAGGGCCGCTACCTCGTCACCACCGATGGCAGCACGGCGTTCGGCGAGACGCCGGTGACGATGGTCCGGATCGGCACGACCGGCGGCGACGCGCTCGCGTTCGGCGGTGCCGCGATCCCGCTCGAGCGCCTGCGCGCCGCGCACGAGGGCGCGTTCCCCGCGATGATGGCGGCGGCGTGACCTACGCCCTCCTCGTCCTTGCCGGCGCATTGCTGTGCAATTGCATCCCGCACCTCTCGAGCGGGTTGCGCGGCGAGGCATTTCCGACGCCGTTCGCGACGCCGCCGGGCCAGGGCCGGTCGCCGCCGGTGATCAACTTCGTCTGGGGAACGGCGAACCTGCTGATCGGCATTTCGCTGCTGCCGCGGCTCGACGACGCCGACCCGCGGCTCGGGCGGCTGGCGCTGCTCGCGGGGTTCCTGCTGCTCGGGCTCTATCTGTCGCGGCATTTCGGCCGCGTCCGCACCGATGAGGACCGGCCATGAGCGACGACACCCGGCCGCCGTCGAAGCGGACCCTGCTCGTCGGGCGCGGCTTCAACCTGACGGAGCACATGCTCCTCCTCGTCATCGCAGTGATGACGATCGGCGCGGCGGCGGGGGAAATCTGGCGCGTGGTGATGGTGCAGGAGATCACCCTCGCCGACATCCTGCTGATGTTCCTGTATACCGAGGTGATCGGCATGATCGGCGTGTTCTACACCGGCAAGGGCAATGCGTTCGTCTATCCGATCTTCATCGCCATCACCGCGCTCGCCCGGCTGATCGTCCTCCAGGGCAAGAACATGGCGCCCGAGAATATCGTTTTCGAAGCGAGCGCGATTCTGCTCCTCGCCATCGCGGCGGCGGTCATCACGCGCACGGGGAGAAACCAATGACGCTCTCGCTTTACACCGCGACGGTCCCGGCATTCCGCCAGACGGTCGACGCGCTCGTCGCCTTCGTCGCCAAGGGTGAGGCATTCGCCACCGAAAAGGGGATCGACCCGGCGACACTCATCGAGGCGCGACTGGCCCCCGACATGCTGCCATTCGCGTATCAGGTGAAGTCGGTGACGGTGCATTCGATGGGGGCGATCAACGGCTGCCGCGCGGGCACCTTCGCTCCCGACATGACCCCGCCGCCCACCGACTTCGCCGGGCTGCATGCGCAGCTTGCAGCCACAGCCGCCGCGCTGGCGGCGATCGACCCCGCCGAGATCGACGGCATGGTCGGCAACGACATGGCGTTCGTCTTCCGCGAAACGCGTATGCCGTTCCTCGCCGAGGACTTCCTCCTGTCGTTCAGCCTGCCGAACTTCTATTTCCACGCCTCGACGGCGTACGCCATCCTGCGCGCGCAGGGTGTCCCGCTCGGCAAGCGCGACTATCTCGGGCGGCCGCGAATCAAGGCGTGACCGCGCGGGTGTAGGGGACGAAGCGGCCGAGCCGGATCGTCGCCACCGCCATGCCCGAGTTCTCGTTGAGCAGGCGCACCGGCTGGCGGCTGCACAGCAAAGCGCCGCCGCGATCGACCGCGGGCGTGATGCCGTCGTGGACAAAGCCCGCGCCCGTCTCGGGCCGGTTGAGGTAGACCGTCTTCGGCGAGCGCATCGTGTAGACGATCCCGCCGGCGACGAGATGGACCTGATCGATCTCGCTCGCCTCGATGCAGTCGACCGGCACGCCCGGGACGCGGTCGCCGACGAGGCTGGCGAGCCGGTCGACCGGTAGCGCCGCCGCCGGGGCAGCGATCAGGAGGCCCGCGAGCAGGGCCGTTCTCATGTCAGCGCCTGCGTCGCCTTGAGCACCGCGTCCGCATGACCCGGCACCTTAACCTTGCGCCACACGCCGGCGAGCTTGCCGTCGCGGTCGATCAGGAAGGTCGAGCGGTCGATCCCCATATATTTCTTGCCGTACATGCTCTTCTCGACCCACGCGCCGTACGCCTCGACGACCGTCCCGTCGGGATCGGCGGCGAGTCCGACACCGAGGTCGTGCTTCTTGCGGAACTTGGCATGCGCGGCGACCGAGTCCTTCGACACGCCGATGACGACGGTATCGGCGGCGGCGAAGTCGGCGGCGAGCCCGGTGAAGGCGATCGCCTCGGTCGTGCACCCGGGCGTGTCGTCCTTCGGGTAGAAATACAGCACGACCTTGCGGCCCCTCAGCGCCGCCGACGCGGCGTTGGCGCCGCCGTCGGTCGGCAGGTCGAAGGCGGGTGCGGTGTCGCCGATGTCCATCGTCAGTCTCCCCGTTGGAATATGTCGCTCCATGCCGCACGCACCGTCGCCTTGGCGAGTCCCACCGCCGCCTCGGCACCTGCGAAATTGGTCGCACCCGTCGTGTGCGCCAGCAGTACCTCGACCGCCTCGGGGAAGCGTTTCGGCAGTGGCCCGACGACGACGAGGCGCAGCAGCGCGAGGACACGGGTCAGCGTATCGTGCGCGGCGATCAGATTTTCGGGCACACGCCCGGCAGCGGTCAGCTCGACGAGTGCCGCGCGCAGGTCGGGCGTCAGGCCGATCCGGTCGCGCAACTGGACGAAGTGGACGATGAATTCGAGGTCGACGAGCCCGCCCTGCCCGAGCTTGACGTCCCACACCCCACCGCCCGGCTTGGCCGCGGCGATGTCGCGCCGCATCGCCAGCACGTCGCGGCGGAGCGCCGCCGGGTCGCGCGCACGGTCGAGGACCGCGGTGATTGCGCGCTCGACCTCGGCCCGGTCGGCGGGATCCGCCGCGACGACGCGCGCGCGGCAGAGCGCCATCTGCTCCCACGTCTCGGCCTCGGTGGACTGGTAGCGCGCGAAACTCGACACGGTGACCGCGAGCAGCCCCTTCGCCCCCGACGGACGCAGTCGCGTGTCGACCTCGTACAGCGCCCCCGCCGCGGTCGGCACCGATAGCGCCGCAGTCAGCCGCGCCGCGACCCGCTGGAACCACACCGTCGCGCTGAGCGGCTTCGCGCCGGTCGATTCGGCGGCGTGGTCGCCGGTGAACAGGTAGACCAGGTCGAGGTCCGACGCGTGGGTCAGCGCCCGGCCGCCGTAGCGCCCGAGGCCGAGCACGACGAGGCGACACCCCGGCACCTCGCCGTGAACGCGTGCGAAATCGGTGACGACCGCCTGCGCCAGCGTCACCACCGCGGCGTCGGCGACATCGCTGAGGTCGGCCCCAACCCCGAGCGGGTCGCGCCCCTCGATCAGCTGCGCGCCGAGCTGGAAACGCCGGTCGGCGGTCCATAGCCGGGTGCGGTCGAGGCGCTGCTCGCTCGTCGCGACGCCGATTGCTGCAGTCAGCTCGGCAACCAGCGCGGCGCGGCCGGGCAAGGCATCGAAGCTGTCGCGCGAAAGCAGCGCGTCGAACAGCGCCGGCCGCCGCGCCAGGGCATCGGCCAGCAGCGGCGCGATGCCGAGCACCCGACCGAGCAGCGGCAGGAGCTTCGGGTTCGCGGCTAGCAGCGCGAAGAACTGCACCCCCGCCGGCAGGTCGGCGAGGAACGTGTCGAGTCGCGCCGCGGCATGGGCGGGATCGGCGGCCTTCGCCAACGCCTTGAGCAGATCGGGTAGCAGCGCCTCGAACGCGCGCTTCGCCGCATCGGCGCGCAGCGCGCGGTACCGCCCGCTGCGCCACTTCGCGATCAGCGGCACAAAGGCGGGGGCGATCTTTTGCTGCTTGCACCACGCCGCCGGGTCGGCGGGGACGACCGGCGCGGCGTCGCCGGCATCGGCGATCAGTCGGTCGTAGCGCCGCGCGACCTCGCCGGTGACCGTCTTGAGCCGCCGGGTCAGCTCGACCGGCGTGACAAAGCCGCTCAGCCGCGCCCACGCCTGCCGCCCCGCGAGCGTCGCCGGGATACTGTGCGTCTGCGCATCGTCGAGCATCTGCAGCCGGTGCTCGAGCGTCCGCAGCCAGCGGTACGCGTCGCCGAGACTCGCCGCATCGGTCGCGTCGATGTGCCCCGCGCCGGCGAGCGCGGCAAGCGCATCGAGCGTCGCCGGCGCGCGCAGCGCGGGGTCGCGCCCGCCCCAGACGAGCTGGTGGATCTGGGTGAAGAACTCGATCTCGCGGATGCCGCCGCGGCCACGCTTGAGGTCGAACTTCGGCCCGACCGCCTGCCCGCTTTCGAAGTGATCCCGAATGCGCAGCGATACCGCCTTGATGTCGCGGATCGCGGTGTAGTCGAGGCTCCGCCGCCAGATGAACGGGCGGATGCTGGCGAGAAAGCGCGCGCCAAGGGCAACGTCGCCGGCGCAGGCGCGGGCGCGAATAAACGCGGTCCGCTCCCACGTCTCGGCCTCCGACTGGTAATATTGCTCGGCGGCGGCAACCGGCATCGCGATCGGCGTAATTTCCGGCGACGGACGCAGCCGCAGGTCGACGCGGAAGACATAGCCGTCGGCGGTGCGGTCCTGCATGATCGCGACCACCCGCCGGGCGATGCGGACGGCAGCGTCGGCGGGCTCCTCGCGCGGCCGCTGCGGCACCGCGTCGTACAGCAGGATCAGGTCAACGTCGGACGAATAGTTGAGCTCGCCGGAGCCGAGCTTGCCGAGCGCGATCGCGACGAAACCGGTGTTCGGCGCGCCGCGCTCGGCAAGCGCCGCCGCGATCGCGGTATCGAGCGCGGCATCGGCGAAGTCGGACAGCGCCGCCGTCACGCGCTCGAGCGGCCACGCCCCGCTGAGATCGGCGAGCGCAACGATCAGCGCGATGTCGGATTTTACGGTGCGCAGCCGGGCCTCGACCGGAAGCGCGGGATCGAACGCCATCGCCGCCGTCAACGCCGCGTCGAAGCCGTCGCGCGCGATCGTTTCGACGGTCGCCGCGCGCCGCCGGATCAGCCCGCGAAGGTAGGGCGAATTCGCCTCGGCACGAACGATCGTGTCGGCGAGCGGGGCGAACGGCACCATCTGCGGACCTTGCCGCGTTTCCGATGCCGGGTCACGCGGTTGCGCGGACTGCTCCCGCTACGGCACTTTCACAACAATAAGGTAAGTAAAGCCTACAAGTGATTAATCGATCCCTAGGCTAGCTTTGTGTAATTGGTTGTGTTTCAATTGCAGATCCTGTGGTTCTATGCCAGTAATTAGGGGAAACCTAGACGGCGCGGAAGAAGAACTCCAATGCTAAACCTGCCGCGCTTCGACGCGCCCCTTGGTGCCGTTTCCGCTGCGATTTTGATTGGGGGATCGGCGCGGCCGGGTCGCTGGCGGGCGGGATCATTCGGCTGGCGCGCCCGCCGCCGCACCCGACGCTGGATCATGCTTGAAGGGGAGAGATCGGATGGGTTGCTTCTATTGGGATGAGAAGAAGAATGGCGAGTGCGGGGAGGTCGCGACGAAGAATGGCCTGTGCGCCACACATTTCGCCGAGTCGACACCGACAGACACCATCACGCCGATCCCCAGTGCGGTCACCCGCTGGACCCCGGCGGCGATCAAGGCGAGCACACCACCAAGCACGAGGAGCCGGTTA
>CAXTPH010000141.1:0-6727 GCA_964245955.1 uncultured Sphingomonadaceae bacterium
GCAGGGCAGGAACCGGCCCAGTCGTCCGGGTTGGTTGCTTGAGGCCGTCAGCAATGGCGGTCCTAGAGGAATGACCGTCCACGGGGTTTCGGCCCCCGGACAGAACCCGGCTTACAGATCCTCTGGCCGCGTAGCGCGGCGAGGCCGGCGCGGCCCGACTCGCGCAAACGTGGCCGGCGGGGCGGAGCCGACCGGCGCGAGCGTCGCCGCGTAGAAACCGCTGTCCTACACCCCGCGGTCCGTGAGACTCTCCTCGGTTCGAACCGACCGAGGAGTCACCGCGTGCCCGTGCCCACAACCCCTCCACGCCATGCCGCACCGCCCGCGAACGCAACACCGCGTTTTGGCATGGACGTCGGCCCCTGCCGCCGCGCCGGGGTGAATCTTGGCCGCAAAACCGGTGACAGACGACAACTTTGTCAACTTCGTCGGCGACGGCGGTCAGCCGAAGCGGCCCAAAACCGGTGACAGACGACAACTTTGTCAACTTCGCACGCCGGGCGGCTCGGCTGCCCCCGGTCATGAACAATCCGCGATGACCCGCATTCCGGCTTTCCCCTGGCTCAACTCTACGCCATCGTCCCGCGAAAATCCGAAGGGGACACCGATGCATCCGACATACCTCCTCGCCCTGCCGCTCGCGCTCGCCGCCGCGCCGGCCGCCGCCGCCGGGTGCGACAGCCTCGCCGCCTTCCACCCCGACCGCACCGAAATCCACGCGACGACGATCGCCGCCGACACCGCGCTGCCGTTTGCGGCGTCGGTCAAGCTGCCATTCGCCCTGTGCAGGGTCGAGGGTGCGGCGCACCCGACCGCCGATTCGGACATCCGCTTCGAGGTGCTGATCCCCGAAGGTGCCGGCTGGAACGGGCGGTTCCTCCAGGTCGGCAACGGCGGGTTCGCCGGTAAAGTCCCGTATGGCACGATGCTGCTCGGCCTCGCCAAGGGTTACGCTGTCGCCGGGACCGACGACGGCCACCAGACGACGGTCAACCCCGACGCAAGCTGGGCACTCGGCCACCCCGAAAAGGTCGTCGATTTCGGCAGTCGTGCCGTCAAGACGACGACCGACGCAGCGAAGGCGATCCTCGCGGCGTACGGCGCGGTGCCGAAAAAGGCGTATTTCTTCGGCTGCTCGGACGGCGGTCGCGAGGCGCTGATGACCGCGCAGCGCAACCCGGGCGACTTCGATGGCATCGTGGCCGGCGCCCCGGCGTGGTGGTGGACCCGGCTGCAAGGCAGCGCCGGGACGTTGCTGCGCGACAGCGCGCGGCCGGGACGCGCGCTCCCGACCGCCAAGCTGATCGCGCTTCAGGCGGCGGCGCTCAAGGCCTGTGGCGGCGGCAGGACCTACATCGCCGACCCTGCCGGCTGCCGCTTCGACCCCGCCACGATCGCCTGCGCCGGGGCCGAGGACGACAGCTGCCTGACCAAGGGTCAGCTCGCCACGGTGCGGATGATCTATGCCGGCCCGCTCGATCCGACGAGCGGCAAGCGCCTGCCGGGGTTGAAACCGGGGGCCGAGGCGCTCGACCATAGCTGGAAAGACTGGGGCATCTCGACGACCCCCGGCAATACCGACGAGACGCACGCTTATCCGCAGAACCACTTCGCTTATCTGGTCAAGAAAGACCCCAATTTCACCTTGTCGAACCTGACCGACGCCGACATCGTCGCAGGCGATCGCGACCTCGGGCCGATCCTCGACGCGGCCTCGCCCGACCTGTCCGCATTCAAGGCGCGGGGCGGCAAGCTGGTCATGTACCACGGCTGGAACGACCCCGCGATCGCGCCCGGCTACAGCACCGAATACCGCCGCCGGGTGACGGCGAAAATGGGGCCGACGAGCGACTTCTACCGGATGTTTCTCGTCCCCGGCATGCTCCATTGTTCAGGCGGCGACGCGCCGACGCAGGTCGACTGGATCGCGATGCTCGAGCAGTGGGCGGAGGCGGGGACTGCGCCGGCGGCGGTCGTCGCGCGGGATCGCAACGGCGCGACGCAGACGATCACCGCCGAGCGCTAGGCGCGGTCGACCACCAGCGTCGTGCCGTCGACGCGGACGATCCGCGCGATGGCTCCCGCCGCCATGTCGGGTCCCGCCGCCGGCCACGGCGAGTCGCCGACCTGGACCCGGCCGCAGCCCTGTTCGATCGGTTCGACGACGGTGACGGTCGTACCGATCATCGCCTCGGCGCGGCGGTTGAGCTTGCCGGCGGGACTGCGCACGATCCGGTGGCCGAAGAACTGCCGTCCGAGCAGCGCGGCGATCACGCCGAGCAGGACGAAATGGACGACCTGCCACTGCCATGCCGGGTCGAGCGCGAAGGCGAGTGCGGCGGTCGCCGCCGCGGCGCCGGCAAGCCAGATGAACGAGGCCCCCGGCGCGAGCAATTCAAGGCCGGCGAGCGCGACCGCCGCGATCGCCCAGCCCCAGGGAAAGAGGGCAGGGTTCACTCGAACGGGCCGATTCGGCGCTGCTGACCGACCTGCGGCACCGTCGGGGCGGGCGCAGCCGGCGCATCTCCCTGCGGCCGCACCGCCTTGACCAGCTCACCGATGCCGCCGAGCGAGCCGACCAGCGCCGACGCTTCGATCGGCATGAAGATCGTCTTGGCGTTCGGCGACGTGGCGAACGCGGTCATCGCCTCGACGTATTTCTGCGCGACGAAATAGTTGAGGGCCTGCGGATTGCCGTCGGCGATCGCTGCCGACACCATCTGCGTCGCCGCCGCCTCGGCCTGCGCCGCGCGTTCGCGGGCCTCGGCGTCGCGGAACGCCGCCTCGCGCCGACCCTCGGCTTTCAGGATCTCGCCCTGCTTGGCACCCTCGGCGCGGAGGATTTCCGACGCGCGGCTGCCCTCGGCCTCGAGGATGTTCGCGCGCTTCTCGCGTTCCGCCTTCATCTGGCGGCCCATCGCGTTGACGATGTCGGCGGGGGGGCGGATGTCCTTCAACTCGACGCGCGTGATCTTGATGCCCCACGGGTGGGTCGCCTGGTCGACGACGATGAGCAGCTTGGCGTTGATCGCGTCGCGCTTCGACAGCGTCTCGTCGAGGTCCATGCCGCCCATCACGGTGCGCAGGTTGGTCGTCGTCAGGTTGACGATCGCCGAATACAGGTCGCTGACCTCGTACGCCGCCTTCGCCGCGTCGAGCACCTGATAGAAGACGACGCCGTCGACCGCGACGATCGCATTGTCCTTGGTGATGATCTCCTGCCCCGGGATGTCGAGGACCTGCTCCATCATATTGATCTTGCGTCCGACGCGGTCGACGAACGGTGTGATCAGGCTGAAGCCGGGGCGGAGCGTCGTGGTGAAGCGGCCGAAGCGCTCGAGCGTGTATTCGAACCCCTGGCGGACGACGACGACCGCTTGCGCCAGCGCGGCGACCGCGACGACGAGCAGCACCAGCACGAAAATCCCGGCAGTCATCATTCGTCACTCCACGGTGCAGGGCGCTTTGCCTCGACCCCAGATAAATGGCATCGGGGACGCGCGTTTGCGAGGCCGGCCATGGACGAAATCATACTCAATCGGTCGATCCTCTATCTGCCCGCTGCCAACCCGCGCGCGATCGCCAAGGCGCGGACACTCGATGCCGATGCGGTGATCCTCGACCTCGAAGACGCGGTCGCGCCGGCGGCGAAGCCCGCGGCACGCGCCGCCGCGGTCGCGGCAGTTCGCGATGGCGGCTGGGGGCATCGCGCGGTGTACATCCGGGTCAACGCGCTCGTGACGCCGTGGTCGGAAGACGATTTTGCCGTGGTCGCCGGGCTGGCGGGTCTGAGCGGCGTCGTCGTGCCGAAGGTCGCCGACGCCGCCGACGCCGCGATCGCGGTCGGTCGCGCGGGCGGGCTGCCGGTGTGGGCGATGGTCGAAACGCCGCGCGGGGTCCAGGCGGTCGACGCCATCGCCGCGACGCCGGGGGTGACCGCGCTCGTCGCCGGCATGGCCGACCTCGCCGCCGACTTACGCGCGCGTCCCGGTCGCGACCGCTTGCCGCTGATCTATAGCTTGAGCCGGATCGTCGTCGCGGCGCGGGCCGCCGGGATCGCCGTGTTCGACGGCGTGTTCACCGATCTTACCGACGCCGCGGGACTCGCGGCCGAGGCGCGGCAAGGCCGCGACCTCGGCTTCGACGGCAAGACGGTGATTCATCCGAGCCAGATCGAACCCGTCAATTCGCTGTTCGCGCCGACTGTCGACGAAGTCGTTGACGCCCGAGCACTGATCGCCGCGCACGATGCCGCGCTCGGCGATGGCCGGGGGGTGACCGCGCACGATGGCAAGATGGTCGAACTGCTTCACGTTACGGCGGCGCGGCGTTTGCTTGCCGAGGCCGACGTCATTTCCTGGCGGGGTTTGTCGGCCCCGTAATGGGTGTACCGTCGATTAACCCTGATTGGGCAGTCAGCGGAACCAAGTCATTGTCTCGTCGTTCTAAATCTACGCCACGTCGGCGTTGGCCCGCATTTGCGGCCGCTCACATCGTTGTCTTTAACCGCCGGGAGTCCAATGGCCTTCGCAGTGCAGCCTGCTTCGCGTCCGACGCTGATCGCTTTATCGCATCTGCGCTGGGATTTCGTTTTCCAGCGTCCCCAGCATCTTCTGACGCGCGCCGCTGCCGATTACGATGTTGTTGTCGTCGAAGAGCCGATCTGGACCGACGCCGCTGGACCCGGGGTAGAATTGCTTGAGCGCGAGAATGGGATCCGCATCGTCCAGCCGGTCCTGCCGCATGGCACCGAAAAAGCCGCCGGGATCGACCATCAGCGGAATATCCTCGACGGGCTGGTCGCCGGAACCGAAGGGCCGCTGACCCTGTGGTACTATACGCCGATGGCGCTCCCGTTCAGCCGCCATATCGAGGCCGATGTCACCGTCTTCGACAAGATGGACGAGCTGTCGGCGTTTGCCAATCCGCCGCCCCTGCTGCTTGCGCTCGAAGCCGAGCTGCTCGAGCGGGCCGACGTCGTCTTCACCGGTGGGGCGGCGATGCACGCGGCCGCCGCTGCCCGTCACGCCAACATCCACTGCTTCCCGTCGAGCATCGATACCGCGCATTTCGGGGCGGCGCGCGCGGGCCTGCCCGATCCCGCCGATCAGGCGAACGTCGCGCACCCGCGGATCGGCTTCTTCGGCGTCATCGACGAGCGGATGGACGTCGCCCTTGTCGGGGAGATCGCGGCGCTGCAGCCTGACTGGCAGATCGTCATGATCGGCCCGACCGCAAAGATCGATCCGGCGCAGCTGCCGAGGGCAGCCAATCTGCATTGGCTCGGCGGCAAGAGCTATGCCGACCTGCCGCCGTACCTCGCTAATTGGGATGTCGGCTTCATGCCGTTCGCGATCAACGACGCGACGAAGTTCATCTCGCCGACCAAGACCCCCGAGTTTCTCGCGGCCGGGCTGCCGGTGGTATCGACCGCGATCGCCGACGTCGTCGAACCGTACGGCAATCTCGGTCTCGTCGAGATCGCCGCCACCGCTGTCGACACCGTCGCGGCGATCGAGCGCGTCATGGCCCGCACCGCATCGCCGCAGCATGCGTCGTGGCTGGAGTCGGTCGACGCGCAACTCGCAAAAAGTTCGTGGGACCAGGTTTGGTCCGACATGCGCGCGCGGATGCGCGCGGTTTCGCCGTCCACCCATAATCTCAAGGAGACCGTCCGTGTTTGATTGGCTCATCGTCGGCGCGGGCTTCGCCGGGGCGACGCTGGCGGAACGTATCGCGACGCAGCGGAATGAAAAGGTGCTGGTGGTCGATCGCCGCCCGCACATCGGCGGCAACGCCTACGATCGCTACAACGACGACGGCCTGCTGATCCACCAATACGGCCCGCACATTTTCCACACCAATTCGGCGGCGATCTTCGAGCATCTATCGCAATTCACCGAATGGCGTCCGTACGAGCACCGCGTTCTCGGCATGGTCGACAATCAGCTCGTGCCGATCCCGATCAATCTCGACACGGTCAACAAGCTCTACAATCTTGAACTGACCAGCGAGGAACTGCCGGCGTGGTTCGCCGCGCGTGCCGAGAAGGTCGACCCGATCCGCACGTCGGAGGATGTCGTCGTTTCGGTCGTCGGGCGCGAACTCTACGAGAAGTTCTTTCAGGGCTATACCCGCAAGCAGTGGGGCATGGACCCGTCCGAGCTCGATAAGTCGGTTACGGCGCGCGTGCCGACCCGGACCAATCGCGACGACCGTTATTTTACCGACGAATTCCAGGCGATGCCGAAGCACGGTTATACCCGCATGTTCGAAAAGATGCTCGACCACCCGAACATCAAGGTGATGACCCAGACCGACTTCCGCGAGATCGAAAAGGAAGTCGCCTTCAAGCGGCTGATCTATTCGGGCCCGGTCGACGAATATTTCGATTTCCGCTTCGGCAAGCTGCCGTACCGCAGCCTCAAGTTCCAGCACGAGACGCACGACACCGAGGTCATGCTGCCGACCGGGACGGTCAATTATCCGCAGACCGAGGCCTATACGCGGGTGAGCGAGTACAAGTACATGACCGGTCAGGTGCATCCGAAGACCGCGATCACGTACGAATTCCCGAGCGCCGAGGGCGATCCGTATTATCCGATCCCGCGCGCCGAGAATGCCGAGCTGTACAAGAAGTATGAGAAGCTCGCGATCGCGACGCCGGACGTCTGGTTCGTCGGGCGGCTGGCGACGTATCGCTATTATAATATGGATCAGGTCACCG
>CAXTPH010000142.1:0-6695 GCA_964245955.1 uncultured Sphingomonadaceae bacterium
CGTGGCTCATCGTCGCCTTCTACGTGCCGGTCGTGCAGGTGTCGCTCGGCCTCACCATCTGGCAGCTGCTCGCCCGGCGCGACGAGCCACTGACAAGTTGAAAGGGCGGCCAGTGTCAGCGCAAGCCGGCGCCAACACCGTCGACGCCACACCGCGCTTGCACCCAGCCCCCCGCTTGACGCATACCGCGCCAATGCCCGCCGTTTCCCTTTCGTTCGCTGGCGCAACGTTCGTGCCGCAGCCGTGCGGCGCGTTGTTCTGGCCGGCGCGGAATGCGCTGCTCGTCGCCGACCTCCATCTCGAAAAGGCGAGCTTCTACGGGGTGCACGGACAGTTCCTGCCGCCGTACGACAGCTTCGATACGCTCGCGTGCCTGATCGACGCGGTCGAGGTGACGGGGGCGACGCGGCTGTGGTGCCTCGGCGACAGTTTCCACGATACCGGCGGCGCCGCGCGGCTGCCGGTCTCGGCGCGCGACACGCTGCGGCGGCTGACGCGCGACCTCGACTGGGTGTGGATCACCGGCAACCACGACGACGCCAGCGCCGGGGTACTCGGCGGCCGGGTGATGGTCGAGGCGGCAGTCGACGGCATCATGCTGCGCCACGAGGCGACCCGCGACCCCGCGCCTGAGATTTCGGGGCATTACCACCCCAAGCTGCGGCTCACCCTGCGCGGGCGGCGGATCGTCCGGCGGTGCTTCGCGGTGACGCCGACGAAGCTCGTGCTCCCGGCGTACGGCGCGCTGACCGGGGGGTTGGACGTCACCGACCCGGCGTTCGCGCGGGCGATCGGCGGGCCGCTGTCGGCGCTGGTCGCGACGAAGGAGAAACTCCTACGGTTCAAGGTGGCGGCCTAAAGCTCCGGCAGGACCCCGAAGGTCGCGCCGTTGCCGACCGCGAGGAAGCCGCCGTTGCGATACCCGGGCTTGCCGTACGCGAATTCCGCTCCCCCCGGCGCGCGCATCGTCCCGCCCGCCGCAAGCAGGACGGCGTGGCCGGCGGCGGTGTCCCATTCCATCGTCGCGCCGTAGCGCGGATAGACATCGGCGCTGCCTTCGGCGAGGCGACAAAACTTGAGGCTCGAGCCGGCGGGTTCGAGTTCGACCATGCCGAGTCGCGACAGGTAGTCGCGCGTTTCGTCGTCGAGGTGGCTGTGGCTGACGACGACGACCGGTGGGACCGCGCATAGCCGCGTCTTGATCGGCTCGCGGCCTTCGCTGGGGTTCTGGCGGAACGCGCCGTGCCCCTCCGCCCCGGCCCAGAGCACGCCGTCGCGCGGGGAGAGCACGAGGCCGAGCACCGGGCGCCCGTCCTCGATCAGCCCGATGTTGACCGAATAGGCCGCGCGCCCGGCGATGAAGTCGCGCGTGCCGTCGAGCGGATCGATCAGCCAGAACCTCCCGCACGGCGGCGGGCGGTGGCCGGCGGCGTGCGCCTCCTCGCCGACGATCGGCGTATCGGGGTCGGCGGCGGCGAGCGCGGCGGTGATCAGCAGTTCGGCGCGCTCGTCGGCCTCGGTCACCGGCGACGCGTCGGACTTGCCGCGCGTCTCGAACCCCGCCTCGCGCACCGCCTCGATCAGTCGCCCCGCCGCGCGCATCACGGGGCTGAGGATATCGATCAGGTCGCCCCGGTCGAGCGCGGTCACGCCTCTTGCGGCGCGAACAGGTCCGCCGCCGACAGGCCGAGCCGGTCGATCCGGCGGCGGATGCGCGGCCAGTCGGTCGCCATGAACGCCGCGCGCTCCGACGCGAGCAGCGCCGCCGCCGCGCCGGGTTCGATGTACAGTCCGACCCCCTTGCGCGCCGCGACCAGACCGGCCGATCGAAGTTCCTGATACGCCTTGGCGACGGTCAGCGGGTTGACGTCGAGCTCGCCCGCCAGCGCGCGGACCGACGGCAGCGGGGCCTGGGTGCCGGTTTCGCTGTCGATGATCCGGGCGATGATCAGATCGCGGATCTGGAGATAGATGGGTCGGTCACCCTGCCACATGACTGTGGTATGGCGGTAGGACAGTGGCGGGTCAAGCAGCGAGCGCGGCGGGGCGCAGCGCGCGGACTCGCGCGGCGCCGCCCTCACCAGGCCCGGACGATCTCCGCCATGTCCGGCCGCGGCCGCTCGTCGAGTTCGCGGCTCGGCGTGCCGATGAAAACGAACCCGGCGATCCGGTCGCCCGGCTGCCCCACGCTCGCCACGACCGCATCCGAATACGCCGCCCACCCGGTCAGCCAGCCGGCGACGAACCCCATCGCCGTCGCCGCCGCGTCGAGCAGGACGCACGCCGCCCCCGCCGACAGCTCCTGCTCCCACGCCGGGATCTTGCTCGTGCCGTCGACCCGCGAGACGACGACGACGAGCGCCGGGGCCTGGTGCGCGAAGCCGCGGATCTCGTCGAGCTCGGCGGGCCGCGCCTCGGGTCGTCCCACGAGATACGCCGCGACGAGCATCTCGCCGAACGCCGCGCGGCGGTCGGCGGCGACAGTGACGAAGCGCCACGGGAACAGCTTGCCATGGTCGGGGACGCGTGCGGCAATCCGCAGGATCTCGGCCAGCTGGGCGCCGTCGGGCCCCGGCGCAATCATGTCGCGCGGCTTCCCCGACCGCCGCGTGGCGAGGAGAGCGAGGGGGGAGGAAAGGTCGTTGAGCATAGGGGGCTGGTAGCCGACTCCGCGTTCGCTTCCTAGGCAGCTGGTGGTGGGGGAGTACGACTAAGATAGGGGGTTTGCCGACCTCCCGCGTCCGCGCATGTCGAGATAAGTTAGCTTCCCTCGACCTTGGGCCGTCGTAGGACCGACCAGCTGGCCCCTAGGCAGAATAGCCACGACGGAACCGCGCTAAGAAGCAAACCGAAGCCTAGCGGGATCATATCTTCGCGCGGGGTCCGATGGTGCCACGGCCACGGCCATGAAAGCACCAGACCATAAATCACCATCGCCACGGGTATGATCGAGCCGGTGGCGACTATCCAGAGCGTCCGCTTGCCGCGAGCGGGCAGCAACGAGCGGATCACTCGCGCCGCGATCGCCGTGATGATTGACGCCGGGATAGCCAGCATCAGAACATAGACGGTGAGAAGTGGAACTGCATCCATTCGGGAAGAGAAGGATGATCGAGGCCTTTTAGCAAGCGCTGTCCGGCAAACCGTAAACGCCTGCTGGGCGCTTGGCGCCACCGCTCGCGACGGCATCACCGACCTCCCCCTTGCTCCCCCCACGCACCCCGCTACTGTGCGCGCAAACGGCCACCTTCCGAGCGGCCGGTGCGTCAAGGGAGTTTCATGGCCAGTATCCCCGCCGGTGGGTCCCCGATCTCTGGGCCGCTGTGGTTCGGCCATCCGCGGCAACTGGCGCGGCTCTTTTCGACCGAGCTGTGGGAGCGCTTCGGCTTCTACGGCATGCGGGCGCTGCTGGTCCTCTACCTGACCAAGCATTTCGTCTACGGCGATCAGGTCGGCAGCGGCATGTACGGCGCGTACATGAGCATGGTCTATCTGACCCCGTTCATCGGCGGGTTGCTCGCCGACCGCTTCCTCGGCTCGAAACGCGCGGTCAAGTTCGGCGCGATCGTCATGGCGGCGGGCTATCTCGTGCTGTGCTTCGGCGGCCCCGACGCGCAGCCGACCGCGACCTTCGACGGGATCACCCATCCGGTGACGATCGAGCAGGTCGACGGCAAGGACGCGCGCTTCGTCACCGACCACGGCCAGCGGCTGCGGATCAAGGGCAACGACGACGGCTCGGTCGCTTTGCTCGGCCCCGACGGGGCGACGACGCGGACGGTGGCCAAGGCCGACTTCGCCGCCGATGCGGTGCGCTCTCCGCTGTACATCACGGTCATGCTGCTCGCGCTGTCGGCGATCGTCGTCGGCAACGGCTTCTTCAAGCCCAACATCTCGACGATGGTCGGCGAGCTGTACGCGACCGGCGACCGGCGGCGCGACGCTGGCTTCACCATCTTCTACATGGGGATCAACCTCGGCAGCCTCGGCTCGCAGATATTATGCCCGTTCCTCGCGGTCGCGTTCGGCTGGTGGGCGGGGTTCGGGCTGGCGGCGGCGGGGATGCTCGTCGCCTTCGTCCTGATCCAGTTCGACGGCGGCAAGCTCGCCGGCTACGGCGAGGTGCCGGTCACCGGCAAGGCCGACCGTGCGCCGCTGATCTACCTCGCCAGCCTCGCCGCGATTGTCGTGCCGTGGCTGCTGTTCTCGAACACGCTGACGGCGGTGCCGGCGGCGGCAGGGAGCGGCATCGGCGCTTACCTTATCGCGCTGCCGGTCCTCGGCAAGGCGCTGTTCGCGACCTTCGTCATCGGCGTGCCGGCGATCCTCGTCTGGTCGTATCGCGCGGGTAGCCGGCAGGAGTTCCAGATGATGGTCGCGGCGATGGTCCTGATCGTCTTCAACGTCACCTTCTGGACGCTGTTCGAACAGGCGGGATCGTCGCTGACCCTGTTCGCCGACCGTAATACCGACCTGTCGATCTTCGGGCTGTTCAGCATCTCGGCGGGTCAGACGCAATTCTTCAACGCCGTCTTCATCGTTATCCTCGCTCCGATCTTCGCCGCGATGTGGGCAGCGCTGGCGCGGCGCGGGATCGAACCCGGCATCCCGGTCAAGTTCGGCATCGCCCTCGTCGGGGTCGGCGCGGGGTTCCTGTTCCTCGTCTGGGGGACGCACTTCGCCGACGCCGGGTTCAAGGTCGCGATCTGGTGGCTCGCCGGGCTGTACCTGATCCACTCGATGGCCGAGCTGTGCATCTCGCCGGTGGGCCTCAGCATGATCACCAAGCTGTCGATCGCGCGGATCGTCGGCATGATGATGGGGGTGTGGTTCCTGTCGATCTCGGTCGCGCAATATATCGGCGGTATCGTCGCGCAGGTGGCGAGCGTCGCCACCGTCGGCGGCGAGGTGACCAACTTGAAGGTCAGCCTCGACACCTATGCGGGCGTGTTTCAGACGATCGGGCTCGTCGCCGCCGCGATCGGGCTGGTACTGCTGGTGATCTCACCCTTCCTCAAGCGCCTGATGCACGGAGTCGATTGATGCGGCGTCTGTTCCCGCTGATGCTCGTCGCCGTCGCGGCGTGCTCGGGCAATTCCCACCCCAAGACCGCGTCCGACGGTCCGCCGCCGCCGATCGTGGCGATTCCGGCCGACCCGTTCCCGTCGACCTATCATCCCTACCCCGGCGTCACGACGGTGATCCGCGGCGCCACCGTCTATGACGGCGCGGGGCGCAAGTTCGCCCCCGGCATGGTCCGGTTCGAGAATGGCAAAGTCGCCGAGGTCGGCGCGAGCGTCGCGATCCCCGCCGGCACGACGGTGATCGACGCTCCCGGCAAGTTCGTCACGCCGGGCATCATCGACATCCACAGCCACCTCGGCGACTATCCCTCGCCCGGCGTCCAGGCGAACAGCGACGGCAACGAGGCGACGCGGCCGAACACCGCCGACGTCTGGGCCGAACATTCGGTCTGGCCGCAGGACCCCGGCTTCACCCGCGCGCTCGCCGGCGGGGTGACGACCTTCCACATCCTGCCCGGTTCGGCGAACCTGTTCGGCGGGCGCGGCGTCACGGTCAAGAATGTGCTCGGCCGGACCGCGCAGGATATGAAGTTTCCCGGCGCCAAGCCGAGCCTGAAGATGGCGTGCGGCGAGAACCCCAAGCGCGTCTACGGCACGCGCAACCAGTCGCCGGCGACGCGGATGGGCAATATCGCGGTCGACCGTCAGGCGTGGTCCGACGCGGTGATCTACAAGCGTAAATGGGACGACTATGCGCGGAAGGCGAAGGCCGGCACCGCCAAGCCGACCGATGCGCCACGCCGCGAGTTGATCAACGACACGCTGATGGGGGTGCTGAACGGCGAAATCCTCGTCCAGAACCACTGCTACCGCGCCGACGAGATGGCCAACGTCATCGCGATGTCGAAGGAATTCGGCTATCATGTCAGCGCGTTCCACCACGCGGTCGAAAGCTACAAGATCGCTGACCTGCTGCTGAAGGAAAACATCTGCGCGGCGATGTGGGCCGACTGGTGGGGCTTCAAGATGGAAAGCTATGACGGCATCCGCGAGAATATCGCGATGGTCCAGAATGCCGGCGCGTGCGCGATTGTCCATTCCGACGACCCGAACGGTATCCAGCGGTTGAACCAGGAGGCGGCGAAGGCGATGGCCGCCGGGCGCCGCGCCGGGATCGTCGTCGCGCCCGAGGTCTCGTTCGAATGGCTGTCGCTGAATCCGGCGAAGGGGCTCGGCATCGACAAGCAGACGGGGTCGCTCGAACCCGGCAAGATGGCCGACGTCGTGCTGTGGAACGGCGACCCGTTCAGCGTCTATTCGCGGCCGGTCGACGTCTGGATCGACGGCGCGCTGATGTACGATGCCGCCGACCCCAACCGCCGGCCGAAGACCGATTTCGAACTCGGCCAGCCCGGCGCGGGAGACGTCAAGTGAAGGTCCTGTTCGCCGCACTGCTCGCCGCCGCCGCGTTCCCCGCGCTCGCCGCGCCCGTCGCCTTCACCGGCGGCACGGTGATGACCGGCGCGGGGACGACGATCGAGAATGCGACCGTCGTCGTCGACAACGGCAGGATCATCGCGGTCGGCAGCGGCATCGCCGTTCCCGCCGGCGCGCAGACGATCGATGCGAGCGGAAAATTCATCACCCCCGGGCTTGTCGTCGGCATGTCCG
>CAXTPH010000143.1:0-6689 GCA_964245955.1 uncultured Sphingomonadaceae bacterium
CGTGCTGCGCGGCGGCGACCTCGTGGTGGTGCTTGTCGCACGGCAGGCCCATCTCGAGCATCGTCGAGACCATCTCGCCGCGCAGGTCGACCGCGCTGTCGATCGGCGCGACCGGGAAGTAGCCGCCCTTGACGCGCGGGCGGTGGCCCATGTTGCCTTCGTCGTACTTGGTGCCGGTGTTGGTCGGCAGTTCGATGTCGTCGAGCTCGTAGCTGCCGACGTTGTAGCCGAGCTTAAACCGCACGTCGTCGAAGACGAAGAATTCGGCTTCAGGCCCGATGTAGATCGTGTCGCCGATGCCGGTCGACTTGAGGTAGGCCTCGCCGCGCTTGGCAGTCGAGCGCGGGTCGCGGCTGTAGAGCTGGCCGGTCGACGGCTCGACGATGTCGCAGATCAGGATCAGCATCGGGGTGGCGCTGAACGGATCAATGTACGTCGCATCGAGGTCGGGCATGAGGATCATGTCGGATTCGTTGATCGCCTTCCAGCCGGCGATCGACGAGCCGTCGAACATGAAGCCGTCGGACAGCATGTCCTCGTCGACGACGCCGGCGACCATCGTTAAATGCTGCCACTTGCCCTTGGGATCGGTGAAGCGAAGGTCAACCCACTCGATCTCCTTTTCCTTGATCATTTCGAGGACGGATGCTGCGGTTTCGGCCATGGTTGGGTTCCCTCGCTCTAAGCTGTGACTAGATGGCGTTGCGGTCGCGCTCGACCGCGTCAGATGGCATCGCTATCGCGCTCGCCCGTGCGGATGCGGACGGCGGCGTCGATGGTCGAGACGAAGATCTTGCCGTCGCCGATCCGCCCGGTGCGCGCCGCGTTGGCAATCGCCTCGACGACGCG
Source organism: uncultured Sphingomonadaceae bacterium (assembly GCA_964245955.1). GTDB lineage: Bacteria > Pseudomonadota > Alphaproteobacteria > Sphingomonadales > Sphingomonadaceae > Polymorphobacter_B. The sequence continues at coordinate 850 of CAXTPH010000143.1, forward strand.
GTCGGCCTGGTCGTCGTCGACGACGACCTCGAGGCGCACCTTGGGCAGGAAATCGACGACATATTCGGCGCCGCGGTAGAGCTCGGTATGGCCCTTCTGGCGCCCGAACCCCTTCGCCTCGGTGACGGTGATGCCGCTGACACCGACCTCGTGGAGCGCCTCCTTCACCTCGTCGAGCTTGAACGGCTTGATGACGGCTTCGATCTTCTTCACGCGTGCGGATCCACCCTTAATGATAGCCTAGCACAGGCCGTGCCAGCCGGTGAACGGGGCATTTCGCACCTGCGAAGGGAATTTTGCGCAGAGTGCGTGCCTAGCGCGACGGCAGCTGCCCGATTTTCGGGCGGGACGTCACACCGTCGTCGCGTAGCCGCCGTCGACCGCGATGACGCTGCCGCAGACGAAGCCGCTCGCTTTCGACCCGAGGTAGATCGCGAGGCCGCCCATGTCGTCGGCGTTGCCGATCCGCCGCATCGGGGTCTGCCGGACTGATTCTGCCGCCCATTCCTCGGGGATCGCGGCGGTCATCTTCGACGGGAAATAGCCGGGCGCGATCGCGTTGACCGCGATGTGGCGGGCGGCGAGGTTCTTCGCCATCATCCGCGTCAGGTGGAGGACGGCGGCCTTCGATGCGGCATAGCTGTACGTCTCGATGCCGCTGACGTGCATGCCGTCGATCGAGCCGATGTTGATCACCCGGGCGAAGTCGTCGGCAGTTCCCGCTGCCTCGAGCAATTTGACGAGGCGCTGCGTCAGGAAGAACACTGATTTAACGTTGAGGTCGATGACCTTGTCCCAGCCGCTTTCGGGGAAGCTGTCGAACGGCGCGCCCCAGCTCGCCCCGGCATTGTTGAACAGGACGTCGATCCGGCTCTCGTGCGCTTCGAGCGCGGCGGCGAAGCGCTCGATCTCGTCCATCTTCGACAGGTCGGCGGGGATCGAGACGCAGGTCCCGAATTTCGACAGCTCGGCGGCAAGGCCGTCGCAGACCGCGGCATTGCGCGCGGTGATATAGACCTTGGCGCCGTTCTCGACATAGGCGCGCGCGATCATCTCGCCGATGCCGCGGCTGCCGCCGGTGACGACGACGACCTTTCCGGCAACCGAGAACAGGTCTTCGATCTTCATTTGGTCTCTCCTAGATGGGTTCGCCCGCCGCGCGGGCGCGGGCGACGCGGCTCGCCTCGGCGGCGGGCAGCCAGCGCATCGCCAGCAAGATGCAGATCCAGACCACCGGCGCGCCGGCGAACGAGCACAGGATGGCGAAGCGCAGATTCCCGGTCGCGTCGCTGATCAGTCCGACGATGTACGGGCCATTGCCCAAGCCGAGCAGCGTCGTGCCCATGAAGAACATCGCCCCCGCCGTGCCCCGCATCCGCGGCAGGACGAGGTCCTGCATCGTCGTCGTGATCCCGCCGAGCCAGAAGGTGCCGATCAGCCCGTAGAGCGCATAGCAGACGTAGAACACCGGCAGCGACGGCGTGTAGAAGCCATAGATGATGACCGGTAGCGGCAGGATCGACGCGAGCAGCGACACCTTGAGCCGTCCGACCGGATCGCGCTTGCGCCACGCGTCGCCGACGATCCCGCCCATCGACGTGCCGATCAGCCCGCCGAGCGCGCCGCCGAGGCCGAGCGCGACCCCCGCCGCCGCCGGCGTCGCGTGGAGCATGCGGAACGCGTAGATATAGATCCACGCCCCGACCGCGTAGCTGCCGAACGAGATCAGCGTGCCGGCGAGCGCGGTGACGAGCAAGGTCGGCGTGCCCCAGACGAGCGTCCACAACGGCTTGTCGCGGACCGACAGCGACTGCGACCAGGCGAAGACGCCGTAAATCCCGAGCGCCATCGCCGCCCATTGCACCGCGTTCGACGTGATCGCGGTGCCGCCGACGCTGAACAGCACCTTGAGCTTGGCAGCGGGGACGAGGCTGTCGGTCCAGCGCGTCAGCAGGATCGCGGCGGCGATCGCCCCTATGATGCCCAAGAAGTTGGCGCCGACGACCCGCCCCGAGGCGCCGTCGCGGCGCAGGGTGAAGAGCGTGAACGGCGGCAGGATCGTGCCGAGTTCGGCGAACATCTTGGCGAACGGGTGCGGCTCGCGCGGGCCCTTGGTCAGGATGCCGTCGGCGAGCCCACGCGGCGGCTCGCGCAGCGTCATCACCAGTGCGGCGAGGAGCAGCCCCGGGATGCCGATGATGAGGAACGCCGCCTGCCAGCCCGACAGGCCGAGCGGCGCACCGCCGCCGGCATAGGCCTTGTTCCAGCCGGCGACGACGACGCCGCTGATCGCGAAGCTAAGCCCTGCGCCGATGAAAATACCGCTCGAGTAGATCGACAGCGCGGTCGCGCGCTTCTCGCGCGGGAACCAGTCGCCGATCAGCGAATAGGCAGCCGGGCTGGCGCTCGCCTCGCCGACGCCGACCCCGACGCGTGCTCCGGCGAGCGCGCCGAAGCTGGTCGCGAAGCCCGACAGCGCGGTCATCCCCGACCAGATCGACAGGCCGAGCGCGATCGTCCACGTCCGCACCCAGGTGTCGGCCAGCCGCCCGAGCGCGAGCCCGAACAGCCCGTAGAACAGCGCGAACACCGTCCCCGACAACAGCCCGATCTGGCCATCGCTGAGGCCCAGGTCCTTCTGGATGTACGGCCCGAGGATCGTCAGGATCGAGCGGTCGATGAAGTTGAAAACGTAGACGACCATCAGGACGATGAGGACGTACCAGGCATACGGCCCGCCGACGCGCTCGGATCGTTCGGTTGTCGCCATGCGCCGTATCTCCCCGCGGACCGCCGTCATCGCGGCGTTACCCCTTGGCTAGCAGGGGAGAGGGCGGGCGCAACCCCTATTCGACGCCGAGCAGTTCGACGTCGAAGATCAGCGTCGCGCCCGGCGGGATGTCGTCGCCCGCGCCGCGCTCGCCGTAGCCCTGAGCGGCGGGGATGACGAGGACGCGCTTGCCTCCGACCTTCATGCCCGCGACGCCGGCGTCCCAGCCGGCGATGACCTGTCCGCCGCCGAGCGGGAAGCTGAACGGTTGCCCATGATCGCGCGACGAATCGAACTTCTTGCCGCGCTTGCCGGAAACGTCGAGCCAGCCGGTATAATGGACGGTGACGGTCTTGCCGGCGACCGCAAGCGCGCCGGTGCCGACCTTGACGTCGGTGGCGACCGTACCGCCGGGCAGGGTGACCGCGGCGGCGGCGGCGATCAGGACGACAGGGGCGATCACGCGGCGACCGTCGCGGCGGCTCGGCGGCGGAGCGCGGTGCCGACCAAGCCGAAACCGCCAATCATCAGTGCCCAGCTGGTCGGCTCAGGGACACCGGCAACCTGGACGATCTCGCGGAAGATCGCGGTCTGGAGCGGCGCGATCGGATGGATGCCGTCGACCGAGAAATAGCCGCTGCAGTCCATCGTCGCTGGCGGCGTCAGATGATTAAAGCAACCGTCAGTCGGGGCATGGGTGAACGGCGCGACGCCGAACGCCGTCGGGTCGGCGCTAAGCCGGGTGAAGAAATCCTGGTAGCTGAAGCGGCGCAGTGTCGCGTTGGTCAGCGTCGGCTCGACCGCGTCGAGCTTCGCCTGGACCAGGCCTTCGAGCATGAAACCGGTCGCCGTGGTGTTCGGAATGCCGGTAACGAGGATGTTCTTCGCCCCGCCCGCGTCGAGCGCCGTTAGCGTCGCGCCGAGGACGGTGGTCAGCGCCAGCTCGTAGGCGGGCACGAGTGCTGCGGGCACGGCGCCCCCCTCAATCGCAAAGTCGTCGTTGCCGCCAAGGTTGATGATATAGAGCGCGTTAGGGTCGACGGCGTGCCCGGCGCTGTACGTCGCGAGCTGGGCGGCAAGGTCGGGGACGGGATCGCTGTTGGCGACATAGGTCGCGCCGCCGAAGGCATAATTGTTCCCTCCGCCGAGCGACGGCGCCGACGGCTGGCCATACAGTTTCAGATTGAGCAAGTCGGTATAATCGAGCCCGTTAGTGAAACGCCCGGGATAATAACCGCGCGACGGGTTGTTGAACGTATTGGTCGCCGCAAACCCGCCGGTCGCGAGGAAGATGTTGCCCGCGTCGACGAGGCTGTCGCCGAAGACGACAACCTTGTCATAGCTCGCGGCCGCCGCCGGCGCGGCGACCCCGGCGAACACGGCGGCGGCAAGCAGGACATGGCGCAACGACATCAGGCGACTCCCCAAGGCTTTATGATTGCCGTGGTTAATGCCGCAGACGCCGCGGCTTGACCACTATCGAAGGGTTAAACCGTGATCGACGTCCCGCGATAAATCCGCGCGCGATAGCGACTATCCTCGGCATCGGGCAGCGGCGCGCCGGCGAGCAGGACGGCGCGGGCGAAGCGCTTGACCTCCTCGAGATGCTCCTCGAGGTTGCGCGGCTCCTCAGAGCGGACGCGACGGGTCAGGTTGATCTGGTTGACCGGCACGTCGTGGACCAGCCGCTCGTTCTCCACGGCCAACGTGGCCGTGAACGCGTGCAGCGTCGTCTTGAAGAAATTGGCGAGCGCGAACGCCGGGCCCTTCGCGTCCATCGCCACGTCGGGCGAGACGAGGACGAGCTGGGTGTGATCGATCAACGACGCCTTGCGCGCGACGCGGAAGTGGTGGGTCAGATTGTCCTCGATCAGTGCCGCGAAGCCTTGCGGCGACAGCGTGTCGCCCGCCTCGAACAGCGTGTCGGGCAGCCCGGCGAACGGCGTCGAGACGATCGTGGTGGGGGCCCCCCAGACGGTGCGCGCGGCGTCGAGGCACGGCTCGATGTCGCCGTCGCAGACGTGGGTGACGATCGTCCCCGCTGGCAGGTCGGCAAGGCTCGCGCCGATCGCTTCGGCCCCGGCAGCGGTGCGCGTCATCAACACGACCTTGGCGACATGGCATTGTTCGACGAAGGCGCGCGCGGTCTCGGCGAGATAGTCGACGAGGTGCTCGCCGATCAGCCACACCGTCCGCCCGCGCATCTGGTCGAGGCGTTCCTGCTTCGGCGAGCCGAACAGTTCGCGCTCGGTCGTCGAGCGTTCGACGTTGAGGCCACCCGACGGCATGAAGGTTTCGCCGCTGACCGCGCGGTCGGCGAGGAAGAACACCGTCGCCTGCGCGACGTCGTGCTCGGTCGGCATCTTGCCGAGGTGGAGTTGCTTGAGCACGCCGCCGCCGACCTTCGCCGCCTCGATCGCGATCTGCTGCGGCGGCAGGAAGGCGATGTCGTCGGGCGGGATCCGGAGCAGCCAGCCGGCGTCGGGCTTGCCGGCAAGCAGCGGGCTGTCGAGGAAATGCCCGCCGAGCCGCAGCCGCGCGACGAGTCGCGTCGCCATGCTCTCGGTCATCAGGAAGCGGCCCCAGGTGCAATCGTCGGTGCCGGCGCGGGCGCAGTCGAGCGCGAGATCGCGCAGCTCGCGCGGGTTATTGGTGTCGTGCGCCATCTGCGCGATGTCGTTGCGCGCGAGCCGGCTGAGGACCGCCTCGACGCGGACACCGCGGCGGATCGCCTTAACGGTGGCGGCGTGGACCGCGTTCAAGCGCTTGTTCTCGAGGATCAGCTTGCCGCGGCGGTCGAACAGCCCCGCCTTGCCGTCCTTGCCCGACAGCCGGTCGCCGTCGACCGGGCCGGGGGCGATCGCGTTGATCTGCACCTCGGGGCCGAGGAAACGCCCCATCGTCTCGGCAATCGCGCGTTGCCCCGACTTCGACACGGCATAGTCGGCGCGGTTGGGGTAGGCGACCGCAAGATATTTCTCGCCGCCGAAGTAGCTCGAGACGTTGAGGATATACCCCGACCCCTGCGCCTTCATGCCGGGCACGACCATGTGCATCAGCGCGTAGTTCG
>CAXTPH010000144.1:0-6601 GCA_964245955.1 uncultured Sphingomonadaceae bacterium
GTCATCCTCGAACTCGGGGCGAACGACATGCTCCGCGGCGAGCCGGTTGCACGGGCAGAGGCCAATCTCGACGCGATGCTGACCGAGTTCGCCCGGCGCGGCATCCCCGTGGTCCTCGCCGGGATGCAGGCGTCACCGAACCTCGGTCGCGATTACGTCACGGCGTTCAACGCGATGTATCCGGCGCTCGCCGCGCGGCATCATGTGCCGCTCTACCCGTTCTTCATGGACGGCGTCGTCGGGGTGCGCGGCATGCAGCTCGGCGACGGGCTGCACCCGACCCCGACCGGCGTCGCGGTGATCGTCCGGCGCATTGCCCCGATCGTTGTGCGGACGCTGCAAAGATGATGGTTAACCCCCCGTAACGATCTTGACCTTATCTTAAGGTCGTATAGACGCCCCGCTTGAACGTTACGGTACCGCATCGGGCGGCCCGGACGCATGGGGGTTTCGAGATGACTTCAACCGGCCATATTATTCGCGCGATTGCCGTGGTTGCTGCCGTTAGCGCCGCCGCCGCGTCCGCTGTGCCCACGCCCGCGCCCGCGCCATTCTCGGTGTATTACGAGGGTGCCGCTCCCGGCGCGCAGTACACGACAGCGAGTTTCAGCGCGACGGGCATCGAGACCTTCGACACGCGCTCGACCGGCTTCAGCACCTTCACGACCGACTACGGCACCGGCGGCGCTTTCAGCGGCCGCTACAGCAACGTCCAGATCAACGAGGCCGACCAGTACGGCGGTTCGGGCGGCAACACCAATTACGCCGTCTCGTTCAGCACCTATTCGCTCGACCTGACCTCATCCAGCGCGCGCGGCGTCACGTTCTTCGGCTACTGGCTGTCGGCACTCGACAAGGGCAACCTCGTCACCTTCTCCAGCCGCGGACGGACGCTCTTCACCTTCAAGCCCGCCGACGTCCTCGCGGCGGTCAACGCCAGCCCCGATCGCGCACAGTATTACGGCAACCCGACCACCGCGTTCCACGGTCAGAACAGCGGCGAGCCGTATATCTTCCTCAGTTTCTACAGCAATGATCGTCCGTTCGATAAGATCGTCTTTACGGAAACGCCCGGCTTTGGCGGCTACGAATCGGACAATCACACCGTCGGCCGCTTCACCGGGACCGGCACCGGTACGCTGATCCCACTGATCAACAGCGTAACCCCCGGCGCGGTCCCCGAGCCCGCGGCGTGGGCGATGATGGTCGCCGGCTTCGGTCTCGTTGGTTCCGCCATGCGCCGCCGCGTCAGGAACACCGTCGCCGCCTGACGGTAGGACGAACCGTTTCACATCGGGGCGGAGGCGCGAGCCCCCGCCCCTTTTTCGTTTGCCAAAACGGTATCGCCCGACCTAGACTGTGACTTGCAGCGCGCAATATTATGTGCTTCAGATCGTTGATAGGGGAACTTAATTACCTTTGTTCCTCATAAACGACCCGTGACCGACAATTGATCGAGGCTTGATGATCGCGCTTTCCGACCCCGTCAGCACCGCGACCACGATGCCGGCCATGCCGTCGGCGGCGGCCAACCCCGTCCGCACCCGCAGCGATTGGGACGCGATGCGCGCCGCCGTCCTCGCCGATCCGGGCAAGTTCCACGGCGACATGGCGCGAACGACCCTCCACTGGTTCGTGCCCTCGGTCGGCGCGTGGCTCAACTATACCGACGGCGTCTGGAGTGGTTGGGACGCAACGACCGCCGCGCCGGTCACCGCCGACCTGCCCGCCGACTTCACGCCGTGGAAGACCGCGTTCGACGATAGCCAAGCCCCGTTCTTCAAGTGGTTCTCGGGTGGGCTGACCAACGCCTGCTTCGCCGAGGTCGACCGCCACGTCCTCGCCGGGCACGGCGACGAGGCGGCGCTGATCTTCGAAGGCGACCGCTGGGACATGGCGGCGAACAACGGGCGCGGCGCGCCGGTCGACTGCTATCCGGTGTCGCGCAAGAAACTGCTGCTCGAGACCGCGAAATGCGCGCTCGCGCTGCAAGAACTGGGCCTCAAACCCGGCGACCGCATCGCGCTCAACATGCCGTCGATCCCGGCGCAGATCTACTGGACCGAAGCGGCGAAGCGGCTCGGCATCCTCTATACGCCGGTGTTCGGCGGGTTCAGCGACAAGACGCTGAGCGACCGCATCCACGACGCCGGCGCGCGGGTCGTCATCACCGCCGACGGTGGCTATCGCAACGCGCAGGTCATCCCGTTCAAGACCGCGTACACCGACCCCGCGCTCGACAATTACACGCCGGTCGCGGCGGCGAAGGCGATCGTCAGCGAGCGCCTCGCTGGACTCGACCTCGACGCCGATGACGTCGCGACGATCGACACCGCGGTCGCCGAAACGCTCAAGGGCGAGGTCACCGTCGAGCGCAGCGACGTCATGCGCGGCGTCGGGCGCGCGCTCGCCGACCTCGGCAAGGCGGGCAAGCTCGACGCTGCTGCCGCCGCCAAGGTCCGCATCGCCGTCGCCGAGGCGCTCGTCGCCACCCCTCCGCGCGTCGACAAGGTCGTCGTCGTTCGCCACACCGCGCAGCCCGACCTTGTCTGGCGGGCTGAGCGCGACGTCTGGGGCCACGCACTGACCGATCCGGCGGCGGCGAAGCTGTTTGCGGCGGCGGGCGTGGCGTCGGAGGCCGAGATGCTCGCGCTCCCCGCGCAGGATTTCGTCCGCGCGATCTGGAGCCTCGCGCCCGTCACCCCGCTCGACGCCGAATTTCCGATGTTCTTCATCTACACCAGCGGCTCGACGGGCAAGCCGAAGGGCGTTGTCCACGTCCACGGCGGCTATACCGCCGGGATCGCGGCGACGATGCCGGTCGCGTTCGACGCGCGCCCCGGCGACGTCATCTATGTCGTCGCCGACCCCGGCTGGATCACCGGCCAGAGCTACCTGATCTCCGCCTCGCTGACGACGCGGGTGACGACGGTGATCTGCGAGGGCGCGCCGGTGTTCCCGCACGCCGGGCGCTTCGCCGCGTCGATCGAGCGCCACGGCGTGACGATCTTCAAGGCGGGCGTCACCTTCCTCAAGTTCGTCATGTCCGACGCACAAAACCTGAACGACATCCGCGCCTACGACATGAGCAGCCTGCGCGTCGCGACCTTTTGCGCCGAGCCGACCTCGCCGGCGGTGCAGGCATTCGGCATGGCCAACGTCACGCCGCAGTACATCAATTCCTACTGGGCGACCGAGCACGGCGGCATCGCCTGGACGCATTTCTACGGCAACGCCGACTTCCCGCTCCGCCCCGACGCGCACACCTATCCGCTGCCGTGGATCGTCGGTGACGTCTGGGTCGAGGGTGCGAGCAACGCCGCCGTTCCCTTCCCGCGCTCGACCCCCGGTGGCGCGGCGCACCGCCCGGCCGATTTCGGCGAAAAGGGCGAGGTCGTCATCGCCGCCCCCTATCCGTATCTCGCGCGGACCGTGTGGAGCTCGGACGGTTTCGACGTTACCGACAATAAGGTCGCCCCCGGCTGGCGCGGCGACGCCGACCGCTGGGAGAACGGCTACTGGACCCGCTGGGCGGGGGCATGGGCCTACACGCAGGGCGACTTCGCGATGCGCCACGCCGACGGCTCGTTCTCGCTCCACGGCCGGTCGGACGACGTCATCAACGTCAGCGGTCACCGCATGGGGACCGAGGAGATCGAGGGCGCGATCCTGCGCGACAAGGCGCTCGACCCCGATTCACCCGTCGGCAACGTGCTGGTGGTGGGCGCGCCGCACCGCGAGAAGGGACTCACGCCGATCGCGTTCGTCGTCCCCTCGCCCGGGCGCAAGATCACGCAGGACGACCGCCGCCGCCTGACCGACCTCGTCCGCACCGAAAAGGGCGCCGTCGCGGTGCCGCAGGACTTCCTCGAGGTCGCCGAATTCCCCGAGACGCGCTCGGGCAAGTACGTCCGCCGCATGGTCCGCGCGCTCGTCGAAGGCACCGACGTCGGCGACACCTCGACGCTGAAGAACCCCGCCAGCCTCGACGCGCTCAAGACGGTGATCGATGCGTGGCAGCGCAAGCAGAAGCTGTCCGAGGACCAGCAGTTGTTCGAGCGCTACCGTTATTTCCGCATCCAATACAACGCCCTCACCGCCGACACCAAGGTGGCGACGGTGTTCGTCACCAACCCACCGGTCAATGCGCTCAACGAACGTGCGCTCGACGAACTCAACATCGTCGTCGAGCATCTGTCCCGGCGCGACGACGTCGTCGCGGTCGTCTTCACCGGCGACGGCACCGCGTCGTTCGTCGCCGGGGCCGACATCCGGCAATTCCTCGACGAGATCCACAGCGCCGAGGAGGCGCGTGTCCTGCCGAACAATGCCCAGCTCGCGTTCAACAAGATCGAGGCGATGGGCAAGCCGTGCATCGCCGCGATCCAGGGCGTCGCCTTGGGCGGCGGCATGGAGTTCGCGCTCGCGTGCCACTACCGCATCGCCGAGCCGACCGCGCGCTTCGGCCAGCCCGAAATCCGCTTGCGGCTCATCCCGGGATACGGCGGCACGCAGCGCTTGCCGCGCCTGCTCGGCGACCGCAACGGCGAGACCGGCCTGCGCGACGCGCTCGACCTGATCCTCGGCGGGCGCAGCATCGACGCCGACGCCGCGCGCGCGATCGGGGCGATCGACGAGATCGCGGGCGGCAGCGACAGCGCGCTCGAACTCGCCCACGCGCGCATCCGCGAATTCGTGCTGCGCGGCGACGACAGCGTCGTGTCGCGCGAATGGCGGCAGCGCCGGGACGCGGCGGGCAAGGCTGGAAGCTGGCACCAGCCGTCGCCGCTTAGCCTCGACACCGCGCTTGCCGACCCGTTCGTCGACCGCATCTGCCGCCAGCTCGACTGGGCCGGGCGTGGTGCGGCGCGCGACATGGCGATCGACGCGGTCCGGACCGGGCTGACGCAGGGTATCACCGCCGGGCTCGCCCGCGAGGCCGATCACTTTGCCACCGCCGTCGTCGACCCCGCCGGCGGCAAGACCGGCATCCGCGAGTTCCTCGACAAGAAGTCGCCGCCGCTGCCGATCCGCCGCGACGGCATGTTCGTCGACGGCGAGCATATGGCGCGGGGCAGCACGCTCGAGTCGATGAACCAGCTTTTGCCGGTCGGCGCGCCGTTCTTCCCCGGCGTCAGCGCGCTGCCGACGCACCAGTACGCGTTCGGCATCGCCCGCGACGCCGACACCGGCGCCCCGCGTTTCGGTCAGCCGGCGACCCACGAGCGCGAGCTGATCGTGCCCGTCGAACGTCCCGAGCCGAACGACGCGCTCGTCTACATGCTGACCAGCGAGGTCAACTTCAACGATATCTGGGCGTTGACCGGCATTCCCGTGTCGCCGTTCGAGGGGCACGAGAACGATTACCAGACGACCGGATCGGGCGGCGTTGGTCTCGTCGCGGCGCTCGGGTCCGAGGCGCGCGCCGAGGGGCGGCTCAAGGTCGGCGACCTCGTCGCGGTCTACTCGGGGACCAACGACCTGCTCAGCCCGCAGGTCGGGCGCGACCCGATGTTCGCCGACTTCGCGATCCAGGGCTACGAGACGCCGACCGGCAGCCACGCGCAGTTCCTGCGGGTCCAGGCGCCGCAGCTCCACCCGGTTCCCGGCGACCTGACGCTCGAACAGGCAGGATCGTATATCCTCAACCTCGGCACGGTCTGGCGCGCGTTGTTCACGACGCTCGACATCGCGCCGGGCAGGACGCTGTTCGTCGAGGGCGCGGCGACCGGCACCGGGCATGACGCGATGAAGACCGCGGTCAAGTCGGGGCTGTCGGTGACCGGCCTCGTCTCGTCCAAGGCACGCGCCGACTATGTTCGCGGCGCTGGCGCGACCGCCGCGCTCAACCGCACCGACCCGCGCTTTGCCGGCCTGTACACGATGGTCCCCGAGGACGACCCCGCCGGCTGGGAAGCCGCCGGGCAGGTGATCGTCGACGAATATGCGGCGCAGAACGACGGCAAGCTCGCCGACTACGTCGTCAGCCACGCCGGCGAAACCGCCTTCCCGCGCTCGTTCCAGCTGCTCGCCGAGAGCGGCGTGCTGGCCTTCTACGGGGCGTCGTCGGGCTACCACTTCAGTTTCGTCGGCAAGTCGGGCAGTGTCACGCCCGAAGCCGCGCTGCACCGGGCCAAGGTCCGCGCGGGCGAGGCGGTGCTGCTGTTCTACGGCCCGCGCTCGACCGCTTTGCTCGACGAGGTTGGCCTCGAGATGATCGAGGCGGCGCGGACCGTGCAGGCGCGGACCGTCGTCGTCACCACCACCGACGGCCAGCGCGAGTTCATCCAGTCGCTGGGCTTCGAGGATGCACTTGCCGGGGTCGTCAGCCTCGAGGACATCAAGCGGCGCGAGGGCGGCAACTTCGCCTGGCCCGATGCGATGCCGCGCCTGCCCGACTCCAAGGTCGATATCGAGGCGTTCCGCACCGCCGTCCGCGACTATCAGGACAAGACGCTGAAACCCTTCGGCTCGGCGGTCGGCAAGCTTCTGCGCTCGCCCGACAACCCGCGCGGCGCCCCCGACCTCGTGATGGAGCGCGCTGGGCAGGACACGCTCGGCGTGACGACCGCGCTGGTCAAGCCGTTCACCGGGCGCGTCG
>CAXTPH010000145.1:0-6601 GCA_964245955.1 uncultured Sphingomonadaceae bacterium
TCTCGCGGATGATCTTGCCGCCGGTGCCGATGACGTCGCGGATCTTCGACTTGTCGATCTGGAAGCTCTCGATGCGCGGTGCGTGCGCCGACATCTCGGTCCGGGTCGTGTCGAGCGCCTTCGCCATTTCACCGAGGATGTGCTCGCGGCCGGCCTTCGCCTGGTCGAGCGCGACCTTCATGATCTCCTCGGTGATGCCGGCGACCTTGATGTCCATCTGCAGCGCAGTGACGCCCTCGGTGGTGCCGGCAACCTTGAAGTCCATGTCGCCGAGGTGATCCTCGTCGCCAAGGATGTCGCTCAGCACGGCGAAGTCCTTGCCCTCGAGGATCAGCCCCATGGCGATGCCCGCGACCGGACGGACGAGCGGGACGCCGGCATCCATGAGCGCGAGGCTCGCGCCGCAGACGGTCGCCATCGACGACGAGCCGTTCGACTCGGTGATGTCCGACAGGACGCGGATCGTGTACGGGAAGGCTTCCTTCGTCGGCAGCAGCGGGTTGACCGCGCGCCACGCCAGCTTGCCGTGACCGATGTCGCGGCGGCTCGGCGCGCCGAAGCGGCCGACTTCACCGACCGAATACGGCGGGAAGTTGTAGTGGAGCATGAAACGCTCGTAGCGCAGCCCGTCGAGGCCATCGATCATCTGCTCGCTGTCCGAAGTGCCGAGCGTCGTCGACACGATCGCCTGCGTCTCGCCGCGGGTGAACAGCGCCGAGCCGTGGGTGCGCGGCAGGAAGCCGACCATCGCCTCGATCGGGCGGACCGTCTTGGTATCGCGGCCGTCGATGCGGATGCCGTCCTTGAGGATCTGGCTGCGGACGATGCCCGCCTCGATCTTCTTGACCAGCTTCGACGCCTTGAGCGCCTCGGCGGGGGCCGAACCGGCGAACAGCTCCTTGACCTTCGACTTGGCGACGCCGAGCGCCGACTGGCGGTCGGCCTTGGCGATGATCTTGTACGCGTCGGAAATCGCGGCCCCGGCGACGCCCTTGATCTGATCGATCATCGAGGTCTGGTCGCCCGCACCGTGCAGCTCCCACGGGTCCTTGGCACCGGCTTCGGCGAGGGCGATGATCGCCTCGATCACCGGCTTCGACTCGTTGTGCGCGAACATCACCGCGCCGAGCATGACCTCTTCCGACAGCTCCTTGGCTTCGGATTCAACCATCAGGATCGCGTCGCGGGTGCCCGCGGCGATGAGCTCGAGGCTGCCTTCCTTGATCTGCGTCTTGGTCGGGTTAAGGACGTACTGGCCGTCGACATAGGCGACGCGTGCGGCGGCGAGCGGGCCCATGAACGGAACCCCCGACAGCGTCAGCGCGGCCGACGCGGCGACGAGCGCGACGATGTCGGCCTCGTTCTCGCCGTCGTACGACAGGACCTGCGCGATGATCAGAACTTCGTTGTAGAAGCCCTCAGGGAACAGCGGGCGAATGGGGCGATCGATCAGGCGCGATGTCAGCGTCTCGTGTTCGGTGGCACCGCGCTCACGCTTGAAGAAGCCGCCCGGGATGCGGCCGGCGGCGGAGAACTTCTCCTGGTAGTGGACGGTGAGCGGGAAGAAGTCCTGGCCTTCCTTGACCGACTTCGCCGCGGTGACGGCGCAAAGGACGACAGTGTCGCCGTACGTCGCGAGCACCGCGCCGTCGGCCTGGCGCGCAACGCGGCCGGTTTCGAGGGTGAGCTTGCGCCCGCCCCACATGATTTCCTGCTTGTGGATATTGAACATGGTTCAGTCTTTCATCAGCGCCCGGCCCATGCCGTGCGCGGCCTACAGCCGGCCTTCGCGTCATTGCGGGGGCCGGAAAAAGAACAGGCTCCCGAAGGAGCCTGTCCCGAATTATTTGCGCAAGCCGAGCTTGCCGATCAGGTCGGTGTAGCGGGCGGTGTCGCGGCTCTTGAGATAGTCGAGCAGCGAGCGGCGGTTGTTGACCAGCATCAGCAGGCCGCGGCGCGAATGGTTGTCCTTGCCGTGGGTCTTGAAGTGCTCGGTCAGGTTGGCGATGCGCTCGGTCAGGATCGCGACCTGGACTTCAGGTGAGCCGGTGTCGCCGGTGGTACGGGCATGCTCGGCGATGAGCGCGGTCTTGCGCTCGAGTGTGATCGACATCGTGGGTCTCCTCAAATCAGGTTGAACCCGCGCACGACCCGTATCGCGATAGAGGAAACCTCCACCAGGGCGACCGGAACAGGTCCGTCGGTCGCCAGATACAGCCCGTGGGATGCGGGGTGCCCGGGGAGCGTCCGACCTTGTCGAAGGAGGGTCGCATCTTCGGGCGTAACGGGTAGAGCCGGGATGTCGTCCAGCCCCGCCGTCAGCGGCAGTATCGCCTGTTCATCGCCCGCCTGCAGCAAAGCCGCCAATTTGTCGAGCGAAATCGCCGCGTCGAGGCCAAACGGCCCGGCGCGCGTCCGGCGCAGCGCCGCGACATGGCCGACGGTGCCAAGCGCCTGCGCGAGGTCGCGGGCGAGGCTGCGAACGTATGTACCCTTCGTGCACGTCACCGCAAAGTCGGCGGCGTCGGCACGCGCGGCGATCAGGTCGAAGGCATAGATCGTTAGGTGGCGCTCGGCGAGGACAACGGTCTCGCCCGCGCGCGCCAGCTTGTATGCGCGCTCGCCATCGACCTTCAGCGCCGAATACGCCGGTGGGGTCTGCACGATCGGCCCGCGAAACGCCGGGAGCGCCGCGACGATCGCGTCAGCCGCGGGACGGCCGTCCGAAGTCGCAACGACCGCACCCTCGGCATCATCGGTCGCAGTCGCCGACCCCCACGCGACGGTGAAGGCATAGCCCTTGGTCGCGTCGAGCATCCGTCCGGCGAGCTTGGTCGCCTCGCCGAGCGCGATCGGCAGGACGCCGGTGGCGAGCGGGTCGAGCGTGCCACCGTGGCCGATCTTGGTCTTGGGATAGCCCCCTTGGCGCAGGATGCGCTTGACCGCGGCGACGCCCTGCGCCGAGCTCAGGCCAAGCGGTTTGTCGACGACGATCCAACCGTGGAGCGGCCCCGGCTCACGGGGAGTCGGGGCCGATACCAGCTACTTGTCCTCTTCGAACGTCACCGCAACGTCGGCGTTCGCCGACAGGCGAACGGTATCGCCATGGACCTCGGCGACGAGACCGCCCGAAATCCAGTGGTGATGCTGGTCGCCCGAGTCCTTCTTGGTCAGCTTGATCCGGTCGCCGTCAACGTGGTCGACGGTGCCGACATGGACGCCGTCGGCGCCGATGATGTTGGCGTGTTCGTGGATCTGCGAAAGGTCGGCCATGGAACTTCTCCTATTTCTCGTCCTTGCCGAACGCGCCTGGAGCGGCGGCGGTGCCCGCGGCGGCACGATTTATCGTTGCGCCTGCCAGCGCGACGAGCAGCGCCTCGATCCGGCCGAGCCGTTCCGCCAGCGCGGCGATGTCGGCACGCGTGGCGACGTCGGCGGGCGCGGGCGTGCCGACGCCGGGATGCAGCGTCTTCTCGGCGACCGCCGCCGACAGCGTCAGCCACTGATCCATCATCGAACGGACCGCGGCGGCGGGATCGGGCGACTCGCTCATTTGACTGGTTTTTCCCGGTTGTAGGGTTTGGAAGTTGATGAAGTTGACGCGATGTCGAACCGAAACGCACCTCCCGCGCGGAAACGCGAACCCGCTTTGCGACGGTCGGCCAGTCGAGAGTCATGCGTCGTCATCGGCCGCGAAACTACCCCTTTTCGATCGGTGTAGGACAGCCCAAAAATCGCCGCCGAGCCCGGTAGCCCTGCCGCGCGCGCTCGGGTAGAGGCCTCGCCATGCAACGCGCGCTCCGCCTCCTCCTGCCGCTGACGGCGGGCGCGGTGTCGGCGCTCGGCTTCGCCCCGCTCGACTGGTGGCCGCTGACGGTGGCCGGCGTCGCCGTGCTGTTCTGGGCCATCGAGCGGTCGGCGTCCGTTGGCGGCGCGGCCGCCGCCGGCTGGTGGTTCGGCGTCGGCCACTTCACCGTCGGGCTGTACTGGATCGCGACCGCCTTCACCTATCAGGCGGCGATGCCACCGATCATGGGCACCGTCACCGTCGTGCTGCTGTCGATGTTCCTTGCGCTCTATCCGGCGCTGGCGGCGGGCATTGCCCGGGCGTGGCCGCGTGCCGGTGCTAGCCGCATCCTCGTCTTCGCCGCCGCATGGATGCTGAGCGAATGGCTGCGCGGCCATCTGCTGTCGGGGTTCGCGTGGAACCCGCTCGGCGCGGCGTGGCTGCCGGCGGGCGCGGTCGCGCTGCTCGCGGCGTGGATTGGCGCGCTTGGCCTATCGGGGCTGATGGTGCTTGCCGGGGGCGCGATCGTGCACACCGGCGCGGCGACGCAGCGTCGCCACGTGCCGGACTTCTGGCCATATCTGTTTGCCGTCTTCGCCGTCGCGACGCTTGTCCGCGCGACTCATGTCCTCGCACCGCCCCCCGCCCCGCTGACCGGCCCGCTGGTGCACCTGATCCAGCCGGACATCGGGCAGGACACGAAGTACGACGACCCCGCCGCGCACGTCGAAAAATACCTTGCGCTCAGCCGCGCCGCGCTCGGCCCCGCGCCGCACCTCCAGTCGATCACGATCTGGTCGGAATCGGCGGTGCAGGACCTCGTCGACGAGGACCCTGCCGCGCGCGCGCATCTCGCCAGCCTGCTCAGCCCCGGCGACCTGCTGCTGTTTGGCGGCGTCGCCCTGATCCGCAACCCCGACGGCTCGCCGGCGGCCGAGACGAACAGCCTGTACGTCCTCGACGCCGACGCCGTGCTGACCGCGCGCTACGACAAAAGCCACCTCGTGCCGCTTGGCGAATATGTCCCGGCGCGGCCGTTGATGACCCGGCTCGGCCTTGCCCGCCTCGCCCCCGGCGATATCGACTTCCTCGCCGGTCCGGGTCCGCGGACGCTCGATCTGCCCGGCTTCCCGGCGGCGGGCATTCAGATCTGCTACGAGGTGATCTTCCCTGCCGCCGTCGTCGACGAGGCGCATCGCCCGGCGTGGATCGTCAACATCTCGAACGACGCGTGGTTCGGGGCGTGGGGCCCGCCGCAGCATCTCGCGCAGGCCCGGCTCCGCGCGATCGAGGAAGGCCTGCCGATCGCCCGCGTCACGCCGACCGGCATCAGCGCGATGATTGACGCCGACGGCCGCATCGTCGCCAGCATCGGTCCGCATAAGGCGGCGACGCTGTCGCTGCGCGTGCCGCCGCCGCACCCGCCGACGCTGTTCGCCCGCTTCGCCCACTGGACGAGTTTCGCCTTCGGCCTCGCGCTGCTCGCGGGCGCGCTCGCGCTCCGCCGGGGGATATAAGGATAGCTTTATACGCTTGCGTGGGAACCGCGTGGTGCTTATCGATCGCGCCGATTGCTCACACAAAGGCTCCTCGATGGCGCGCAGCTCGTTCCTCTTCACCAGTGAATCGGTGTCCGAAGGCCACCCCGACAAGGTCGCCGACCAGATCAGCGACGCCGTCGTCGACCTGTTCCTGTCGAAGGACCCCTATGCCCGCGTCGCCTGCGAGACGCTGACGACGACGCAGCTGGTGGTGCTCGCCGGCGAGGTTCGCGGTCACGGCATGATCGACAAGGACGGCAACTGGGCGCCCGGCGCGCAGGAGGAGATCCAGACCGTCGTCCGCGAGACGGTCAAGCGCATCGGCTATGAGCAGGACGGCTTTCACTGGCAGAACCTGCAGTTCGAGAACCACCTCCACCCCCAGTCGGCGCACATCGCGCAGGGCGTCGACGCGAGCGGCAACAAGGACGAGGGCGCCGGCGACCAGGGCATCATGTTCGGTTACGCAACCGACGAGACCCCCGACCTGATGCCGGCGACGCTGTATTACTCGCACAAGATTCTGGAGCGGATGGCCGCTGACCGCCATTCGGGCAAGGCGCCGTTCCTCGAGCCCGACGCCAAGAGCCAGGTCACGCTCGCCTATGAGAACGAGGTACCGGTCCGCGCGACCGCGCTCGTCGTCTCGACCCAGCATGCGCCCGGCTATTACGACCACGACGGCGAGGGCGATCAGGCGAAATACGCCGTGCTGCGCGACTATGTTGTCGGCGTCTTCCACGATATTCTCCCCGCGGGCTTCATCACCGACGAGACCAAGATCTACGTCAACCCGACCGGGCGCTTCGAGATCGGCGGACCCGACGGCGACGCCGGCGTCACCGGGCGCAAGATCATCGTCGACACCTACGGCGGCGCCTCGCCCCACGGCGGCGGCGCGTTCAGCGGCAAGGACCCGACCAAGGTCGACCGTTCGGCGGCGTACATCACGCGCTACATGGCAAAGAACATCGTCGCCGCCGGGCTCGCCCGCCGCGTCACGATCCAGCTGAGCTATGCGATCGGCGTGTCGGAGCCGCTGTCGCTGTATGTCGACACCCACGGCACCGGCACCGTCGCCGAGGCGATCATCGAGGCGGTCCTGCCGACGCTGGTCCGCCTGACCCCGCGCGGCATCCGCGAGCATCTCGCGCTTAACAAGCCGATCTACCAGCGCAGCGCGAGCTACGGCCATTTCGGGCGGACGCCCGACGCCGAAGGTGGGTTCAGCTGGGAAAAGCTCGACCTCGTCGACGCGCTCAAGGCGGCGGTC
>CAXTPH010000146.1:0-6549 GCA_964245955.1 uncultured Sphingomonadaceae bacterium
TGGATGAAGCCCGCCAAGGACATGCGCGAGCTGTTCGCCGATCTGCCCGAGGCGATCGCCAACACGCTGGTCGTGGCGCAGCGCTGTGGTGTGGCCGCGCCGAAACGCAAGCCGATCCTGCCGAGTTTGGCGGGCGACCCGACCGCCGAGGCGGCGAAGCTGCGCGCCGACGCGCATGCCGGGCTGGAGCGGCGGTTGAATCGGATCGCGGAGCTCGCCGTCTCTGCTCCCCTCCCGCTTGCGGGAGGGGCTGGGGGAGGGGCGTCTCCTGAGAGCGCAACGCCCGCTGACAGGCCCTCCCCTAACCCCTCCCGCGAGCGGGAGGGGGATGACGACTGGCGCACCGCCTATCGCACCCGCCTCGATTTCGAGCTCGACGTCATCATCCAGATGGGCTTCCCGGGCTACTTCCTGATCGTCGCCGACTTCATCAAATGGGCGAAGGATCACGACATCCCGGTCGGCCCGGGCCGCGGCTCGGGCGCGGGCTCGGTCGTCGCCTGGGCGCTCACCATCACCGATCTCGATCCGATCAAGCTGGGGCTGTTGTTCGAACGCTTCCTCAATCCCGAACGCGTGTCGATGCCCGACTTCGACATCGACTTCTGCGAAACCCGCCGCGGCGAGGTGATCCGCTACGTCCAGACCCGCTACGGCCGAGGGCAGGTCGCGCAGATCATCACCTTCGGGAAGCTGAAGGCGCGCGCGGTACTCAAGGACGTCGGGCGCGTGCTGCAGATGCCGTACGGCCAGATCGACCGCATCGCCAAGCTGATCCCGAACCACCCGACCGACCCGTGGACGCTGGCGCGCGCGATCAACGGCGTGTCCGAACTCGTCGCCGAACGCGACCGCGATCCCAAGGTCGCGCACCTGCTCGAGATCGCGCTGCAGCTCGAAGGGCTGCCGCGCCATTCGTCGACCCACGCCGCCGGGGTCGTCATCGGCGACCGCCCGTTGAGCCAGCTCGTGCCGATGTACCGCGACCCGCGCTCGGACATGCCGGTGACGCAGTTCGACATGAAGTGGGTCGAGAAGGCGGGGCTGGTCAAGTTCGACTTCCTCGGCCTCAAGACGCTGTCGGTGCTCGAGCGCGCGCGCGAACTGCTGCTCGCGCGTGGGGTCGTGCTCGACCTCGCTAGCCTCCCGCTCGACGACGCGGAGACGTATCGGCTGATCGCGCGCGGCGACACCGTCGGGGTGTTTCAGTTCGAATCCGAAGGCATGCGCCGCGCGCTGACGCAGGTCCGGCCCGATTGCTTCGCTGACATCATCGCGCTCGGCGCGCTGTACCGCCCGGGGCCGATGGAGAATATCCCGAGCTTCGGCCGCCGCAAGAACGGCGAGGAGGTGCCCGACTATCTCCACCCCAGCCTCGAAGGCGTGCTCAAGGAAACCTACGGCGTCATCATCTACCAGGAACAGGTGATGCAGATCGCCCAGATTCTCGCCGGCTACAGCCTCGGCGAGGCCGACCTGCTGCGCCGCGCGATGGGCAAGAAGATCGCCGCCGAGATGCAGGCACAGAAGGCGCGCTTCGCCGAGGGTGCCGCGCGGAACGGTGTCGACAAGGCCCGCGCGGCGTCGATCTTCGAACTCGTCAACAAGTTCGCCGGCTATGGTTTCAACAAGAGCCACGCGGCGGCGTACGCGCTGGTCAGCTACCACACCGCGTGGCTCAAGACGCACCACCCAGTGGAATTCTACGCCGCGTCGATGGCGTTCGACATCGCCAACACCGACCGGCTGGCGATCTTCGTCGACGACATGCGGCGGATGGGCGTGCCGTGCCTGCCGCCGTGCATCAACGCGAGCGGGGCCGACTTCACCGTCGAGGGCGGGGCTGTCCGCTATGGGCTGGCCGCGCTGAAAAGCGTCGGCGAGAAGGCGATGGCGGGGATTGCCGACGAACGCGGGCGCGGCGGCAGGTTCACCGGGCTCGCCGACTTCTCGCGCCGGGTCGATCCGAAGCTGCTCAACAAGCGGCAGCTCGAAGCGCTCGTCGGCGGCGGCGCGTTCGACGGCATCGAGAAGAACCGTGCCGGCGTCCACGCGCTCGCCGAGGCGATCCTCGGCACCGCGCAGAACGCCGCCGCCGCCCGCGACAGCGCACAGGTCGCGATGTTCGGCGAGACGCATGATCGCGGCCTCGCGATGCTGGTGCCGCCGGGGATGGGCTGGAGCCTCGCCGAGACGATGGCGCATGAGAAGGACGCGTTCGGCTTCTACTTCTCGGGCCACCCGGTCGAGGGCTTCGCGCATATCCTGACTGCGCACGGGGTTCGCACCTTCGCCCAGTGCGCGACCGCCGAGCCGCCGCCGGGGGGCGGGCGACTGCCGGCGACGCTCGCCGGGCTGATCGAGGACGCCAAGTGGCGGACGCCGCAGAACGGCAAGAGCGATAAGTACCTGCTGCTGACGATGTCGGACGCGAGCGGGCAGTATGTCGCGAGCTGCTTCGACGAGGGCGCGCAGGTGCAGATCATGTCGGCGCACGCCGCGGGCGACGCCGTGCTGGTCAGCGGCGAGCTACTCTGGCGGCCGGGTGAGGACACGCCGCGCGTGACGATCCGCGGGGTGCAGCCGCTCGCGGCGCTGGCGAAACGCTCGCGCTCGCGGCTGACGATCGAGCTGAACGCGACAGCGATCCCCGGGCTCGCGGGGCTCGTCGGTTCGCGGCGCGGCGGCCGGGGCGAGATCGTCGCGCTGGTCCGGCTCAGCGGCGGCGGGCGCGCCAACCTGTCGCTCGGGTCCGACTTCGCGATCGACAACGAAGTCGTCGCCAGCATCGAGCGGCTGCGCGGGGTGGCGGCGGCGACGCTGATGGCGGTGAACTGAGCGGGAAGTGAGTTCGGTCTCGATCCGCTTTCGGGCAGCAGGTCAGCCGGCTTCGATCGCCTGAGCGAGCGCGTCGATCTGGGTTTCGGAAAACACGACGATCCCGTTCGCTTGTAGCAGTGCGGTCGTGACGCCCATTCCGCGCGAACGGCTACCCGTGAAGGAGCCATCGTAAACGAAGCCGCTTCCGCACGAAGGGCTGCCATCCGTCAGCAGCGCGAACCGACACCCCTCGACCACTGCCAAGGCGAGCGCGGCCTGTGCTCCGGCGATGAAACAGGCGGTGACGTCATCGCCGGTGCCGGTCACGACTTTCGCTATCCCGGACAGGACGTTTTCTCCGGTCGCGTTTCGCGCGATCTCGGCAGCCGGCCGGGGAACGCCCATGCCCGCGATCATTTCGGGGCATATCGCCACCAGGCGACCCTGGGCCTGCCACTGCCTGAGCTGGTTATCGTCGATTGTTCGCGTTGCCCCGTCGAACCTGACGGGGCGACCGAGCAGGCACGCACTGACGAGAATCTTGGCGCCTCGCATCGTTCCAACCATCGGCGTCTGCTCGGTAGTTGTGTAGCGTTACACCGGGTCCCGGGTGATCAGCGGCACGTCGTTCCCGCCGTCCGGTCGAGATCGAGGCAGCGCCCGTCGACTTCCGGCGTCTTGACCCCCACCACCGCCGCCAGCGTCGGGGCAATGTCCACCGTCTCGACCGGCAGCGGCTGCTCGAACCCCGCCGCGCCGGGCCACCAGAACAGGATCGGTACCCGGCGATCGTAATTCCACAAGCTGCCGTGTCCGGCGATCGTATCGCCCGGACCCTGCGGATCGCCGAGCGTCGTGTACGGGCG
Source organism: uncultured Sphingomonadaceae bacterium (assembly GCA_964245955.1). GTDB lineage: Bacteria > Pseudomonadota > Alphaproteobacteria > Sphingomonadales > Sphingomonadaceae > Polymorphobacter_B. Next base: position 3,687 of record CAXTPH010000146.1, read on the forward strand.
CAGCACCGCCATGATGTCGCCCGACCGGCCCTTGTCGGTCGACTCGGCGATGCGCTGGAGCGGGGTCATCTCGTCGGCGGGCAGGCCCTTCGGTGGCATTCCGGCGAGCGCTTCGGCCTGGGTATAGACCGCGACGACCTCGGGGCGCTTCTTCAGTTCGGCGACGGCGGCGTCGGTGATCCGCTTGACCGTCTTCGGGCTGTCGTCGCCGAACGGGACGACATAGATCTCGTACGGGTCGCCGGTCAGCGGGTTGTAGTCGAGCTTCAACTCGGTCGCGACGACCGCACCTACCGACTGGACGAGCGCGTCGCCGCTGACCCGGGTCGCCGGGAAGCCCTGCTCGGCGGCGCGTTCGGCGGCGTCGATGCTACCGTGGTCGGCGGTGAGGACGACGAGCACCGGCAGCTTGAGCGCGCTGAGCTTGGCCAGGAACGACCCGAGCGCGGCGTCGAGATGCGCAAGGTTGTCGCATTGCTCGGGCGACTCGGCGCCGTAGCGATGGCCGACATAATCGGTCGCCGATAGGCTGATCGCGAGGACGTCGGGGGCGGCCCCGCGTCCGAGCTTCTCACTGTCGATCAGGCGGCTGGCGAGGTCGAGTGCGACCTGGTCGTACATCGGCGTTGCACGGAACCACTTCTTGAAGTCGCCGTCGTTGTTGAACGCGGTGCCGGGGGCAGGGGGCGTCCATCCGCCGGGCGGCACTTCGTGATCGACGGTCAACGCGCCGTATTTGTGCTCGCCGGTACCGAACTTGCAGCGCGGATCGAGCGGAGCCCAGGCCGGGGCCTTCTTGAGCCAACCGGCAAACAGCGCCTTGTTGTACGCGGCGACCGGCGCGAGCCGGGCCTCCGCCGTCGTGCCCGCCGGGACATAGGTGGTGAAGCCGCCGGTCAGGTCGTCCCACCAGAAGGTGCCGTCGGCGCCGTGGCCCGCCATCGTGATCGCGCCGCGGTCCTTGCCCGACACCGCGAAGGTACGGCTGGCCGGGTTCGCCGCCTTTAGCCATTCGCCGAGCGTCGGCACCTTGAGATTGGCCGGGCCGCGCGGCGCGTCGGCACGCCCGGGAACCGGCGAGGCGGGGTCGAGCATGCAATAAACCGCGACCGACGCGTCGCGGTCGTACCAGCCGTTGGCGACGATCCCCGTCGCCGCCGGGTGCCGTCCGGTCAGGATCGTCGAATGTCCGGGGCAGGTCTCGGTCGCGGCGTGGCTCTGGTAGCCGTTGGGAAAGACGACGCCGTGGTCGGCCATCGTCTTGAGGCCGCCGGTGAAGTGGCTGCGATACTGGTCGAATAGCCCGGCGGAGAACTGGTCGACCGAGATCGCGACGATCAGCTTCGGCACCGGCGGCGCGGTCGCGGGGGCCGGGGCCGGGGTGACGGCAAGCGCGGGAAGGGCCGCCGCGAGCGCGAGCGACACCATCAAGCTCAATCTGATCATCGCCGTCTCCCCGTCATGGGCTCGACGTGCCACCGCATTGTGACGGTTTGGCGACCCCCGGGTGAGCCACGCCTGTATTTTGCGAACGCCCTCTCGATACCGGGGGAAGCGGGCGGCGCGAACGTACCCTTGATCGGTGAACGCCTTTCGACGCAACCAACCGTGCCGCCTTGTGCCGCGCCGCAGCGCGGTCTAGCGCGACGGGCCATGCGAGTGGCGTATTTCCCTCTGGCGGGCGACGAGCGCCCCGGCGTCAGGCGACCGCTCGGGCGGCGCGCGACCGGGCTGCTCCTCGTCCTGCTCGTCCACGTCCTGCTCGCGTTGCTGCTGCTGTCGCTCAACGGGAAGGCGCCGACGGCACCGCCTACAGTGACGAGCTTCAGCCTGTCGCCGATTCGCGCGCCGACGCAAGCGAAGAAACCGGTGGCGCAGGCGAAACGTGCCCGTGCCGGGGCGCCGCCGCGCAAGGCCCCGAGCCACGCCGTGACCAAGCCGCTCGTCGCCGTGCCCAAGTCCGACCAGCCGTCGACCAAGCCGTTCACCACCGAGCTGATGGAGGCGGTCGACATCGCCGCGCTGCCCAACCACAAGAACGAGACCGCGTCGGCGACCGACGGGACCGGCATCGGCCCGGGCCGGGTCGGCGCGGGCAGCGAGTCGGGGTCGCTGTTCAGCGCCAATGGCGCGCCCGGCGGGGAGCCGCTCTACAATGCCGAATGGGTCACCGAACCGACCCGCGCCGAGCTGTCGACCTATCTGCCGCATAGCTTGCCCGACGACAGCTGGGGCGTGATCGCATGCCGGACCGCCGAGCGGAACCGCGTCGAGGATTGCCAGGAACTCGGTGATTCGCAGCCCGGTCTCGGCCTCGCGCGCGGCATGCGACAGGCGGCGTTCCAATTCCACGTCCGCCCGCCGCGGATCGGCGGCAAGGCGCAGATCGGTGTTTGGGTTCGTATCCGCATCGACGAGCATATCGAGCGATCGGGGGGCTAAACGCGCTGCGCCGCACGAAATTGGCGTGCGGGGACCGGTTACCGGTGTCGAGCATCGGAGAGGCGGTGTGCGGTGAGTGGTGCGGCAGCGCTTGCGCCGCGCGACCGGTTCGGCTAGACGCCGCGCCTCACGCAACCACTCACGCAGGGGCAACCCATCCGGTGCCGGGCTCTCGCCCGTTACACCCCCTGCGGCGGCATAACCGGATAGAGGAGAACAGACTATGGCGACCCCTGTCGTCTCGATGGCGCAGCTTTTGGAAGTCGGGGCCCACTTCGGCCACCAGACCCACCGCTGGAACCCGAAGATGAAGCCCTACATCTTCGGCGACCGCAACGGTGTCCACATCATCGACCTGTCGCAGACCGTGCCGCTGTTCGCGCGCGCGCTTGATTTCGTCGGCCAGTCGGTCGCCGGCGGC
>CAXTPH010000147.1:0-6498 GCA_964245955.1 uncultured Sphingomonadaceae bacterium
GCCCACTGGCCGTTGGCGTGGCCGCCCATGCCGTCGGCGACGACCCACAGCGCGACGTCGTCGCGGGCAAGGACCGAGTCCTCGTTGACCGCGCGGACCAACCCCGGATGCGTCCGGACCGCGGTGCGATAGCGCAGCTTCATGCCGTCCCCCCGACCAGCTGTTCGAGTAGCGCGGCGTCGACCGTTGCCGCCCGGACCGCGATCGGCGCGCCTTCGGCCGGGTCGGCGACCCACCAAGCGCTCGACGTGGGCAGCGACACGCCCGCGAGAAACTCGCCGCGTGCATCGGGCGACGGCGTCGCCCCGGCGATCGCCGCGGCATAGGCATCGGCGTCGAGCGCGCCCCCGAGCGCATCGTATGTCGCCGCCTCGATCGCATCGGCGAAGCCGGGCGACTGGCTCGCTACCGCCCAGACCGGCTCGGCCGCACCGGCAACGCCCCCGGCGATGAAGAAATAGCGTCCCGCCGAATCGATCGACGGCGCGAGCGCGAGGTGCATCGCTTCCGCCCCGCACGCGCCCGGCGGGATATAGCCGCGCCACAGCGGGGCGGCGGTCAGGCGTGCGGCGAAGGCGTCGTCGCCGAGGCTGCCCCGGATCGCCGCGAGCCCACTCGTCAGCCATGCGTCGAGCGCGGCGACCTGCGGGCCGTCCCAGCCGCGCACGACGAAGTCGCCGTGCGCGGGGAGCTTGCCGTAGAGCCCCGGCGTCACAGCTTCGCCGGGCAGCGGAGCGCGAACGGGCCCGCCGGCGCGAACGGGTCGGGACCCCCCGCGACCTCGACGTCGAGCGCGCTATCGGGGGTGAAGGCGAAGCGGTACTTGCCCGGCCCGAGCTGGGTTTTCTTGGCGTGGCCGAGGACGCGGAACAGCGCCCACGGCCCCTCCTCGCGCAGCGGCGGCGCGGCGGTCGCGCCGGCGGGAAGCCCGGTCTGGGCGTATTCGGCGACCTGACTGCCGCCGCTCGACCAGCTGAACCGCTCGGCCGGGGATTGCGGCATCAGGTCCATCGGCACGCCGCCGGCGCGGAGCCGCAGCCCGCCCTTGTTCGTCGGCGCGGCGGCGAGGCGGAGGAAAAGGTTGCCCCCCATCAGCGCCTCGGTATCGCTCGCGCGCTGGAACGCCGCCGCCGATCCTGACTGGAAGCCCTTGACCGTCGGTTCGCTGGTCCAGCTCCAGCCCTTTTTCGGGTCGCCGTCCTTCTTGAGGTACGGCTGCAGGATGTCGCGACCGAAGCCGGCGACGAGCCCCGCGACTCGCGTTACGTCGGCAGGCGCAAGGTCGGCCCCTTCGCCCCACGGATAGCCCGCGCCGAACACCCGGCTGCAATCGGGCACCACCTTCTGCGCATAGGCGTCGCGGATCTCGGTCGTCCGCTGCGTCTCGGCCGCCTTGCTCGACCCGCCGGCGACGTGCGCGACGAAGTCGGACAGCGCCGGCACCGCCGCGCCGGCGTTCTGCGCCGCGACCGACAGGTCGGCGGCCGCCGCGGCGATCGCGCCCGAACCGCCACCGCCACCGCCGCCGCCACCACCACCACCGCCGCCACCGCCGGCGACCTTGGCCTGCGCCAACGCGAGCTGGTACCTGCCGAGCGCGCCGAGCAGCTGCTTGAGCGGCGCCGCGTCGCCCGCGGTGTATTCCTTCATGCCGGTGAAGTTCGCCTCGATCGTCGTCGCCGCGATCTGCGACGCCGAGCCCTTCATCTCCTTGCCGGCCATGTCACCGGCGAGCTTGCCGAGCGCACCGCCGGGGAGCGCCGGCGCCTTGATGTTCGGCAGCAATCCGGTGGTGTTCGCGACGATCGCGTCGGTCAGCTTCTTGAGCGGCGACGCCGCCGGGTTCGCCAGTCGCGCCAGCGCCATCGGGTCGCGCGCATAGTCGCCCGGCTGCGGCGCGGCGAGTACCGCGGTCCAGCGCTTGGTATATTCGGCGGCGTAAAGTTGGCCGAGTTCGCTCGTGTCGAGCGGGGCCTGCGCCGCCGCGCTCGCGCCGAGCATCCAGCGGTCGGCGTCGAGCGCCTTGCCGATCGTCGCGACGTTGGGGATGAACCCCGCGGCGAAGCCCTTCTTGGTGAACAGGAACGGCACCTTGAGCGACGCGAGTTCGCCGGGGTTGGCGAAGGCGTCGGCTTCGCCCTTGAGGATGCCGTCGCCGACCAGCCGCCAATCCTCGCCCGACACCTGCTGATTCATCAGCGCGAGCGCGCGTTCGGCGGGCGACATCGCCGCCATCGTCGCCTGCCCGCGCTCGACGAGGCCCGCGTCGAGCAACGGCCCGGTCAACTGGCGCCCGAAACTGCCCTGATCGGCGAGCAGCGCCTTCGTATGCGCCAGAATCCGCCCGCGTGTCGGCGCGTTCTCCTCACCCGGCAGCGCGCGGGCGGTCAGATCGTCCTCGAGCCATCGCAGGATATATGCGTCGTCGCGCTTCGCCCCGGCGCGGTTGCCGAGCATCAGATAGACCTTGAGGGGTTCGTACACCGCAACCGGATCGGTCCCCGCCGCGGTCAGCGCCGCCTCGGCGGTCGTGATCAGCCGCGGCAGCAGATAGCGCTGCAACCCGTCGAAATAGGCGCGGCTCGACTCGTCGGCGAGGCTCGACCGGTACAGGCCGAAGCGCTGCCCGATCGGCTTGTGCTCGGCGGCGGTCGCGCCGTACGGCAGCTTGTCGCGCAGCGAGTCGAGCAGGTCGAGCGGCTCGGCCGGCGACGCGCCGAGCGAGACCTTGTCGCCGGCGTCGAGCCCCTTGCTGCTCTCGCCGAGCGAGGTCGCGGTGGCGAGCGTCTCGTCCTGACCCTTCGAGTTGGCGAGGTAGCTCCAGATCAGCGCGACGAGCAGCAACAGTGCGATCAGCCCGCCGACGATCGCCGCGATCAGCTTGAGCATCCGGTCGCGCCGCCGCCGCGCCGCGTTCGGCCCGGCGAGCCCGGCTTCGGCGATGACGACGTCGGACAGTAATTTGTTGACGAAGAAGGCGCGCGGGCTCGACGGTCGGGCGCGCGTACCGGTGCCGAGCGTGCCCGCGAGGTCGCCGAGCAGCCGGTCGAACGGCGTCCCCTGCTGAACGCCGCTGGTGAAGTAGAAGCCGCGTAGCCGCGCGCCGTTCGCGCCGGCCGTTGCTCCCACCTGCGCCGCACCAGCGCCGAAGACGCCGTCGAGCAGCCGGATGATCCGCGCGCGCAGGTCGATGAACCGCGCCGGAAAGGTCAGCGCCGCGCCGCGCCGGATCGGGTCGGTCTCGGCCTGCATCCGCGCCGGCAGCCGGTCGGCGAGCGCCTGGACGACGTCGTCGTACCCGCCGGCGAGTTCGGCAACGCTCGGCCGTGCTGCGACGAGCGGGAGCGTATGCCCGACGACCGACCGACGCCCCTCGACCGACAGGTCGTCGAAGAATTCGACGAAGCCGGCAACGAGGTCGGCCTTGGTGAACAGGACATAGACCGGCAGCTCGAGACCGAGCTCGCGCCCGAGTTCGGCGATACGCCCGCGGATCGCGACGATATGCTTGTCGAGGCCGTCGGCGGACACCCGCGCGATCTCGTCCAGTCCCATCGCGACGATGATGCCGTTGAGCGGCTGCATCGGCCGGGCTTTTTTCAGCGAGCCGAGGAAGCTCGTCCAACCCTTGGCGTCGGCGTCGGCGCTCGAATCCTGGCTCGTGTAGCGCCCGGCGGTGTCGATCAGCACCGCTTCGTCGGCGAACCACCAATCGCAGTTGCGCGTGCCGCCGACCCCCGCCGCCGCCTCGTCGTTCAAGAGTCGCAACCCCGATTTCTGGATCAGCGTCGTCTTGCCCGCCCCCGGCGGCCCGATGATGACGTACCATGGCGAGGCGTAGAGCGACCCCTTCCCTCCCGCCTTGGCGCGGTCGAGCGCGGCCTTCATCTTGCCGCCGATCGCCTCGCCCTCGAGGTCGGCGGGACCCGCCATTGCCGCCGCGAGCGCCTTCTCGGCCGACCGCTTGCGGAACCAGCGGATGCCCGCGACGACGGCGAAGATCAGCCAGACGAGCCCGATCGCCCACCAGCGTGCCGGCAGCAACACGCCGACCAGCGGACCGCACAAAAAGAACAGGATCAGCGTGACGAGCAGCGTCGCCCCGACGGCGAGCACCCACCAGTTGGTGAAGAAGCGTTTCACGGCGGCCATCATTCGCTCCGTGGCAGGATGAGTTCGACGCGGCGGTTCTTCGCCTTGGCGTCGGCACTGTCGCCGCGATCGACCGGTTCGCGGTCGCCGCGCCCTTCGGCGCTCAGCCGCGAGCCGTCGACCGTCTGGACGAGCAGTCCCTTGACCGATGCCGCGCGCGCCTGACTGAGCGCCAGATTGTCGGCATAGGTCGCCGCGAGCGCGCCCTTGATCGGGTCGGAGTCGGTGTGCGCGACGACCGCGATCGCGCCGGGCTCGGGCTTGAGCGCCGCGCCCGCCTCGGCGATCAGCGGCTGATACGCGCTGGCGACGTCGGCGGCCCCCTTGTCGAACATGCCGGGCGGCAGGCCGGGGCAGGCGGAGATGACGAGGCGGATCGTGGCGCCGTCATCCTTCGCCTCGATGCACGGAGAGGTCAGCCGCGCGCGGACGCGTTCGAGCTGCCCCGACGGCTTGACGATGTCGCCGCCGACGCGGTCGATCGCCGCCGGGTTGACCGGGGGCAGCTGGCGCAGCGCGAGCCACGCCGGATGATCGCGGCTGTCGAGCAGCAGTTTGCCGCCGAGGAAGGCGAGCAGCAGCACCGCGAGCACCGCTGCCGCGACGATTGCCGCGCGAACGAGCCAGCCGAGCTTCGGCATCGGCGTCGGCACGCCGTGCCACGTCGGTGACAAGTCTGTTTCGGGCCGCGCGCGGATGTCGCTCAGCCGGTTGTAGATCGCGCCCATCCGGCTGCTGACCTGCGCATTGCCGTCGGGCAGCGTCCGCAGCCGCCCCTGGAAGCCGACCGCGAGGCACGCGTGATAGAGCTCGAGCATCTCGAGGTGCGCGGCGGGCTTCGCCAGCATCGTGTCGAGGATGGTGAAGAACTGGTCGCCGCCGAACGCCTGGCCGAAGCTGACGACGACGAGGCTGCGCCGCGGCCAGTCGCTGTTCGCGCCGCCGGGCAGGTTCTGGACGATGTCGTCGACCGTCGCGAGCACGGCGTAGCGCGCGCGGGCATTGTCCTCCGCCGACAGGCCGAGGCCGGCGAGGGTCTTTTCGAACGCCTTCGCCTCGCCGTCGGCGCGCATCCGCAGCTTGGCGACGTCGGCGACCTGCCGGTCGGCCTGGACCGCCGCAGCGAGCGCGAGCAGCCGGGCCGACGCCGCCATCAACGGGTTGCGTACCCGCATCGGCGCGTCGATCGGGGGGACGTCGTCGTCGCTGAAGCCCCGCGCCGCCATCGCCTTGTTGACCGGCGGCGGCGGCGCGGCCCCCTGCGCCGGAAACGGCTGGAAGGTCGTGCGTTCGCCGCCCGGCGGCGGTGCGGCTCCGGCTCCGCCCTGTGCCTGCGCCAGCGGCGATGGGCGGAAGACGGTCTTCTGCCCCGGGGCCGGTGGTTTACCGTCGCTCATCGCGATTGCCTCCTCACGCACCAGAGTTCGAGCGCCAGATCGGGCCAGTCGCCGGCGATATACAGGCCGAGCGCGGGCGCGGTGGCGAAGTCGCGCCAGTCGGGGTGCGACCGGTCGAGTTCGAAGTAGATGTAATTCGGCATCGTCCGGATCTGCGACGGCGGCGCGGCGATCGCCGCCAGCGGCACCCCGGGCAGCGCCGCCTGAACAAGCTGCTGCATCTTCGCGACCGAGCCGATCTTGACGACCGACGGCAGCGTCCGCCGCACCTCCTCGCCGGGCTTGCGCGTCGACACCGCGAGGTAGAACCGCCCCTGGTCGTACAGCCCGCGATCGGTGATCGTCGAGACATAGGCACCAGGCTGGATCATCTTGAGCTCGAGCTGCTGCGCCGAGCGGCTGAACTCGGTCGACAGACCGGCACGCAACGCCTCGATAACCGGGCGGAAGGTCATTTCGAGGTCTTCGTGATCGTAGTCGGGAAAGCGTTCGGGCCGGCGGTCGGCCCGCGTGAAGGTCGCGAGCTCGCCCGCCATTGCGACGAAATCGCTGAACAGCCGCTCGGGGTGGACGCGCTCGAGCCGTTGGAGGTGGCGAAGCACCGGCTGCCAGCGGTTGAGCAGCTGAAGCAGCAGATACGCGGCGAAAGTCTCGGTCCCGCCCTCGGTCCCCTCGACCGCGCGCAGCGACAATTCCTCCTGCCGGCTTTCGAGGCGGCCGAGGATGTCGACGAGGAACCCCGCCATCGTCGGCGACGCGCGAATGTCGAGCAGCGGCGGGATGTACGCGTCGTCCCAGATCACCCGTTTCGAGCTGAGCTCGCGAATCCGCGCGAGCCCGAGCTTGGTCCGCCCGGCGAGATCGGCCTCCTCGATCCCGAAGCGCAGATTGGGCAGCGCGATCTCGATCGTCTCGCTCGCGCGGTCGGGATCGGCGATGTCGACCGCCT
>CAXTPH010000148.1:0-6495 GCA_964245955.1 uncultured Sphingomonadaceae bacterium
GGCCCGACGGTCGACGCCCATCCAGCCGTCGCGCTCGCCGGCGCGCCGCATGCCACCGCCGACGCGCCCGGCCGCGACAGTTTCGCCAAACTCGCCGTCGGCGCGATCGGCGTCGTGTTCGGCGACATCGCGACGAGCCCGCTCTACGCGATGAAGGAGGTGTTCGTCGGCCACCATCCGCTCGCCGTCGACCGCCTGCACATCTTCGGCGTCATCTCGCTGATCTTCTGGACCTTCTTCATGGTCGTCACGGTGAAGTACGTCTTCATCGTGATGCGCGCCGACAACCGCGGCGAGGGCGGGTCGATGGCACTGCTCGCGCTGATCTCGCGCCTGTCGCCCGGCGCCGGCCGGTCGCGCTACCTCGTCCTCCTCGGCGTGCTGGCGACGGCGCTGTTCTTCGGGGACTGCATCATCACCCCGGCGATCTCGGTGCTGTCGGCGGTCGAGGGGCTGACCGTCGTCCAGAGCGGGCTCGGCGGCGTCGTCCTGCCGATTTCGATCGGCATCCTGATCGGGCTGTTCCTATTCCAGTCGCGCGGCACGGCGAAGGTCGGGGCGCTGTTCGGCCCGGTGATGCTCGTCTATCTCGTCGTCATCGCGGGGCTCGGCGTGCTCCAGCTGGTCGCCAACCCGTCGATCCTCGCGGCGGTATCGCCGCATTATGCGGTGCTGTTCTTCGCGCACGATCCGGCACTCGGGTTCCTCGCGCTCGGCTCGGTCGTGCTCGCGGTGACGGGGGCCGAGGCGCTTTACGCCGACATGGGGCATTTCGGGCGGCGGCCGATCTCGGCGGCATGGCTGTATCTCGTCCTCCCCGCACTGATGCTGAGCTACCTCGGGCAGGGCGCGATGCTGCTCGGCGATCCCGAAACCGCAAAGAACCCGTTCTACCTGATGGCGCCCGACTGGGCGCGACTGCCGCTGGTCATCCTCGCCACCGCCGCGACGGTGATCGCGAGCCAGGCGGTGATTTCGGGCGCGTTCTCGGTCGCGCAGCAGTCGGTCCAGCTCGGTTTCCTGCCGCGGCTAAAGATCATCCACACCAGCGCGGCGTCGGCGGGCCAGATCTATATCCCGATGATCAACTGGACGGTGCTGATCCTGGTCGTCCTGCTGGTGCTCGGCTTCCGCACGTCGAACAACCTTGCCGCCGCCTATGGCATCGCCGTCACCGGTACGATGCTGATCACGACGATGATGATCGCGGTTCTGGTGCTGACGATCTGGAAATGGCCGCGGCTGTGGGCGGTGCCGCTGCTCCTCGTCCTGATGCTGATCGACGGCGCCTATTTCGCGTCGAACCTGACGAAGATTCCTGACGGCGGCTGGTTCCCGCTGCTCGTCGGCGCGGTCAGCTTCACGTTGCTGACGACATGGGCGCGCGGGCGCCACCTGATGATGCTGCGCCTGCGCGAAAGCGCGATGCCGATCGAGGTGTTCATCAAGTCGGCCGCCACCGCCGCCACCCGCGTCCAGGGGACGGCGGTGTTCATGACGAGCTCGCCCGAGGGCGTGCCGCATGCGCTGTTGCACAACCTCAAGCACAACAAGGTGCTCCACGACCGCGTCCTGATCCTGACGGTCGTGATCGACGAGGTGCCGTTCGTCGACGACGAGGACCGGATGGAGGTCCGCGCGCTCGGCTCGAATTTCTACCGGATGATCATGCGCTTCGGCTTCATGCAGGAAATCGACATTCCGGCGACGCTCAAGCTCGTCGAGAATTGCGGGCCGAAGATCAAGATGATGGACACGAGCTTCTTCCTCGCCCGCCAGACGCTGCTCGCCAGCGACCGCCCCGGCATGGCGATCTGGCGCGAAAAGGTCTTCGCGTGGATGCTGAGCAATTCGGAAAGCGCGATGGAATTCTTCAAGCTGCCGACCAACCGCGTCGTCGAGCTCGGCAGCCAGGTCGAAATCTAAACGCCCGCGCCGATCTCCTGCTCGAGCGTCGCGAACAGGTCGGGGATCGAGCTCAGGAACGGGCGCTCGGCGTCGAGGATCGCCCTGAACGCGCGGCGCTTGAGCCGGGCGATGGTGCCGGCTTCGATCGCCCCGCCAAGGTCCGGCCCGTCGACCGTCGAGACGACGATGTCGATCAGCCGGTCGGCGGCGTGGAGCCGACCCCAGAGATAGTCGTTCTCGCGGTACGCCCGGCTGAAGAACGCGCCGAATGAGTTGAACTGCGTCCCCTTGAGCGTCGCCATGTAGCCGCCGCTGCGGATCGCGGTCGCGTCCTCGGGGGCGATCCGGTCGACCTTGATCTCATCGAACTCGTCGAGCCCGTCGCCCTGAAGCAGCGGCAGCATCGCGATGTCGTAGAACGGGAAGCCGAGGTAGGCACGCAGCAGCGCGCGGCGGACGTCCTTGGTCAAATCCATCGCGAACAGCTCGACCAGCCGCGCGTCGGTCGCGGTATCGAGCGCCTTGAGTTCGAGCGCGTCCTCGAACGCGGCGAGCGCCGCGACCGGGTCGCCCGCCACGCCGGCGCGAACGTCGTCGCCGTAGAACGCGTCGCGCCGCCGGTCGAGGTACGGCGCGAGCAGCGCATACAGCGACGCCTTGAGCGCCTCGATCGCCCGCCGGTCGGCCGCATCGGTCTGCGCCACCGCGAGCCGGTTGAGCCGCCGCAGCAGGAAGCGCAGCCGCCGGATGCGGAAGTCGAGGTCGAAGCGGCGGAGGAAGCCGACATAGGCGGAGCCCGCGCCGCCGCGCTCGGCCGCATCCTCGACGACGAGGCCCTGGTCGGCGACATAGGCGGCGATCCCGAGCCCCGACCCGCCGAGCGCGGCGATCCGCGCGGCAACGCCGTCGACCACCTGCGCGAGCTTGAGCTGGCCATAGGCCGAGAAGGCGAACCCCGCGCTCCGCGCCGCGACGGTCTGCGTCCGCGATCGCCAGTCCGACAGCCGCGCCGCGGTCAGCGGCATGATGAAGAAACGCGTGCCGATCGCATCCTCGATCGCCGCGTCGACCTGCGGGGCCATGCCGTCGACGACCTGCCGCAGCCGCCGGACGCGGACCGACAGCGCGGCGATCGCCTCGAGGTTGTCGCGGATCGGCTGCTCGCGCGGGATATCGGCGAGCGCGCGCAGGATCGTAGTGAAGAACCCCGGCGGCACGCCGGCGGCGGCCTTCGCCCCGTGCATCCCCGGCTTCGGGTCGATGTAGACGAAGCGGCGGTCGACCTCGCGGTGTGCTGGGCGGTGGCGCAGCGCCTCGATCGCCGGGCCGAACGGACGGTTGTTAAGGACGCTGCCGTCGATCAGCGACGCCTGCTCATAGACCTGGCCGAGCGCGGCGCGGCGGGGGAAGATGCGGCGGAGGAACGCGCTCCGCCCCGGCCATGCCACATTCCGTGTCGCCAGCACTGCGTCGATCTCGCCGACCTGCGCCGGGGGGAACGCGCCGGGGAACGACGCGGTCGCGCGCGCGGCGAAGGCGAGTTCGGCGGGGTCGCCGATCGTCCGCGCCGTGCCGCCCTCGCCGCTGCTGTGAAAGTCGATCACCAGCCGGTGCTCGGTCTCGACGATCGCCGGCGGCGAATGCAGCGCCAGCGCCTCGGGCCGGCCGTGGAAATCGGTCACGGTGACGAACAGGTCGAGCGGCAACCCGTCGGGGATCAGCGGCGGCGCGGGCGGATGAGCCTCCATCGCCCGGATCGCGTCGTACAGCATCGCGGTGAAGCCGACGCCGGAGAACGGCGGGCGGAACCAGCGCGAGCGCATGAAGCGCGACAGCTTGGCGCGGACCTCGACGCGCGCCTTGGGGTCGACGACGTCGTCGGCCATGCCATAGCCCTTCGACCGCGCGTACCAGACGAGCGGCGTCGCCCACCATTTGCTGAAGCGTCCGTGCGCCGCCGCGTCGGCATCGAGCAACTTGTCGACGTCGGCGCCCGCCAGCCACAGGTCGCGCAGCGGCTCCATGTCGTGCCCGCCGGCGATCGCGTGCGCGAGCAGGATGCCGTTGATCCCGCCCGCCGACGCCCCGGCGACGATGTCGACGAGGACGCGCAGGTTGAGCTGGGGCGAGAGCTCGTCGAGCAGCGCGCGATAGACGAGTTCGGTGTCGGTCGCTTCGTTGCCACGAGTTCCTGCGCCGGCGGCCTCCCCGCTCGCCCGCGCCGCCGACGCGCGGAGCAGCTTCCACACCTCCTTGGTGATACCGTGCATGTAGATCGCGAGACTGACGCCGCCGTAGCAGACGAGCGCGAGCCGCAGTTCCTTCTCGCGCATGTCAAAATCCTTGCGGATTACATTGCATAAACGAAACGATCCTGCATAGTGCTGCGGTCGCGGCGGCTCAACGCACCGTCTGGCAGGAGACCGGCGCATGATCAAATACGATGTGTTGACGCCAGCAAGTTATTTCGTCGCCAAGTACGATCCGACGCGGCCGAATAGTATGTCCAACTTGCCGATCGACAAAAAGACAGATTGGGATCGAGGCGTCCTGGAAGCCGACATGGTACTGTGCACAGGTGTCAAGCGTCGGACGGTCGAGCAGGTTACCAAACTCGGGCTCAGTCCTGAATTTGCTGGCGATGTCTCGATCGACGCGGTCACCAAGAAACTTGTTGGAAGCGGTAAGATGATATTCACGTTCAAGGCCGACTACAAAGCAGACAAGTGGGTCCCGAACTCGAAGCATCACATGAAGTATCCCTCGAACTTCTATGTTGTCTGGCGAGCGCCGGCCGGAACCGAATTTTGGAGCAAGGGCGGGGTCGTTGGCGCTTCTGAACTTGCTTTCCCGTACATTGTCGAAACGTCGGATATCCTCGGGCTGTTCAACGTGCCGGGGATAGGTGGTGTCTACCCGCCTATCGACACCTAAACTCTCGTCACCGATAACGCCTGCTGGGCGACGCATCTCGAGCGAGCCTTGTCGAGAGACGGCTAGCAGGCTATGTTCCCGCTTCGTTCATTTAACATCCGAGAGCCGATGGCCCGCGCTGCCCTTCGCTATGTCTGCCAGTCGTGCGGCGCGGTCTCCTCGCGCTGGGCCGGGCAGTGCAGCGACTGCAACGAATGGAACACAATCCAGCAGGAGGCGGCCCCGGTCGTCACCGCGTTCAGCGCCAAGCATAGTTTAAGCAGCGGCGGGCGCGGCATCGGCCTGACCGGGCTCGACGATGATGTCGCCATTCCCCCGCGGACCTCGACCGGGATCGCCGAGCTCGACCGGGCATTGGGCGGCGGGCTCGTCGCCGGGTCGGCGGTATTGATCGGTGGCGACCCCGGCATCGGCAAGTCGACGCTGCTGCTCCAGGCCGCCGGGCGGATGGCGCTCGACGGCACCCGCGTCGCGTACATCTCGGGGGAGGAGGCCGCCGACCAGGTCCGCCTCCGCGCGCGGCGCCTCGGCCTCGCCAAGGCACCTGTCGCGCTCGCAGCGGCGACGTCAGTGCGCGATATATTGACGACGCTCGGGCAGGGGACGACCCCGGGGCTGGTCGTCATCGATTCGATCCAGACGATGCACAGCGACACGCTCGAAGGCGCGCCCGGCACCGTCAGCCAGGTCCGCGCCGCCGCGCACGAGCTGATCCGCTACGCCAAGACGAGCGGCGCGGCGCTGGTGCTGGTCGGCCACGTCACCAAGGACGGCCAGATCGCCGGGCCGCGCGTCCTCGAACACATGGTCGACACCGTGCTTTATTTCGAGGGCGAGCGCAGCCACCAGTACCGCATCCTCCGCGCGGTCAAGAACCGCTTCGGCGGCACCGACGAGATCGGCGTCTTCGCGATGGGCGCCGACGGGCTCGAGGAGGTCGCCAACCCGTCGAGCCTGTTCCTCACCGACCGCGAGCACGCCGTCAGCGGCGCGGTGGTGTTCCCGGCATTGGAGGGTACGCGTCCGGTCCTCGTCGAAATCCAGGCGCTCGTCGTCCGCCTGCCGAGCGGCGCGACCCCGCGGCGGGCGGTGGTCGGCTGGGATAGCGCGCGGCTGGCGATGATCCTCGCCGTCCTTGAATCGCGTTGCGGGATGAGCTTCTCGAACTGCGAGGTCTATCTCAACGTCGCCGGGGGCCTGCGGATCAACGACCCCGCCGCCGACCTCGCCGTCGCCGCCGCGCTGGTGTCGGCGCTGACCGAGACCCCGGTCGGACACGACACCGTCGCGTTCGGCGAGATCGCGCTGTCGGGCGAGGTCCGCGGCGTCGGCCACGCCGGGCTGCGGTTGAAGGAGGCGGCGAAGCTCGGTTTCGCCGCCGCGCTCGTGCCGGGGTCGACCGACGCCAGCGGCGGCATGCGGACGGCGAAGTTCCGCACGCTGGCCGGGCTCGTCGATCATCTCGGGGTGAAGAGCTGACCCACAGCGATCGTCATTCCCGCGAATGCGGGGACCCATATTCCAGAACAGGTTTTGTTGTACGGGCCGCGGCAACGGCTGCCCCTCATGCGAGCGCCTCTGGAATATGGGTCCCCGCCTGCGCGGGGATGACGGATTGTTCGCGGGGATGACGGATTGTTCGCGGGGATGACG
>CAXTPH010000149.1:0-6470 GCA_964245955.1 uncultured Sphingomonadaceae bacterium
GAAGATCGACGCCGGGTCGGACGCGCGGGTCGAGATCGGCCTGATCAAGGTCGTCGGCGCGAAGATGCTCCACAACGTCGTCGACCGCGCGGTGCAGGTGTTCGGCGCGAAGGGGCTGACCCCCGACACCCCGCTCCACATCATGTACCGCCACGCCCGCGAGGCACGCATCTATGACGGCCCCGACGAGGTCCACATTACGAGCGTCGGCAAGCGGCTGTTGCGGGCATACGCAGGCAACGGGTCGGGGATCGACTTCGGGGCGGCGGCGACCGGCGCGCTGTGATCGCCGCGCTCGCCGCGCTGCTGCGCCAGGCGGGCCACCCCGCCGATATCGTCGCCGTTATCCCGCTGTCGGGCGGGGCGTCGTCGGCGACATTTGCGGTCGATGCGGTGCGCGACGGGGTTGCATGGCCGCTGATTTTCCAGCGCGGCGAGGGTCAGGTTGGCATGGCCAAGGCGGTGCAGGCCGAATTGCAGCGGATCGCCGGGGCGCACGGTGTGCCGGTGGCCGACGTCGTCGCGATCGCCGGGCCGGACGACGGGGTCGGCGATGGCTTCGTGATGGCGCGGGTCGACGGCGAAAGCCTCGCGCCGAAATGGCTCAAGGCGGCGGAGTTCGCCGACGCGCGCGCGGCGATGACGGCGCATTGCGGGGCGGCACTCGCGCGCATCCATGCGATCCCGCTCGACGCTGTCGCGCACCTGCCGCTCGCCGGGGGCACGGCGGCGGCGCAGTGCGCGGCGATGTTCGACCTTTATCGCGGCTTCGGGGTCGACGAGCCGGCGTTCGACCTCGCCTTCGCGTGGCTGCGCGAGCGGATCGGCGACGCCCCGGCGCGCGTGCTGTGCCACGGCGACTTCCGGAGCGGCAATTTCATCGTCGATCACGATGGTCTCGCGGCGGTGCTCGACTGGGAACTCGCGCATCTCGGCGACCACCATGCCGACCTTGGCTGGCTGTGCGTCAACGCGTGGCGCTTCGGGCAGTGGCAGCGCCCGGTCGGCGGCTTCGGCGAGCGCGCCGACCTGTATGCCGCCTACGAGGCGGCGGGTGGCGCCTCGGTAAATCCCGAGCGGGCGCACGTCTGGGAGGTCTACGGGACGCTGCGCTGGGGCATGTCGTGCCTGCAACTCGCCGACGACCACCTGTCGGGGCGGGTGCGGTCGGTCGAGCGCGCGGCGATCGGGCGGCGGATCAGCGAAGTCGCCGCCGACCTGCTGTGGCTGCTCGAACACGGGAGCATCTGAATGGCCGGCCACCCCGACGCCACCGCGCTGGTCGCCGCCGTCCGCGAGTTTCTTGGCGGTCTGAGGCTTGAGGGGCGCGACGCCTTCCACGCGAAGGTCGCGGGGAATGTGCTGGCGATCGTCGAACGCGAACTGGCGCAGGACCCCGATGCCGCCGAATATACCGCGCTCGGCACGACCCGCGCGGAAGTTTGCGAAAAACTCCGCGACGGCACTCTCTCCCTGACCACCCCCGGCCTTCTCGATGCCCTAGTCGCCGCGAACCTAGCGCGCCTCGCGGTCGACAATCCGCGCTATTCTACCTTTGTCCGGCGGAGCGCTGCTGCCGCAGTGCAGCGATGAACGGTTGCGCGCGCGCGCCAAGGGGTTAAACCGGCGGCACGTCGCAGTCCTTGAGGAAAATGATGGCCTCAGCCACCCGTCCCCGCGTCCGCCCGATGTCACCCCACCTGTCGATCTGGCGGTGGCGGGTCAACATGACCGTGTCGATCCTGCACCGGGCGACCGGCAACGCGATGGCGTTCGGCGCGGTCGTGCTGTTCCTCTGGTGGCTGATTGCCGCCGCGACCGGGCCGGCGGCGTACGCGACCTTCTACGCCGTCGCGACCGGCTGGTTCGGCATCCTCGTCGGGGTCGGGCTGACGTGGGTGTTCTTCCAGCACATGATGAGCGGCATCCGCCACCTCGTCATGGACACCGGCGCGGCGCTCGAGGTCCATGCCAGCCAGACCTTCGCGACGATGACGATCGTCGGCTCGCTCGTCCTGACCGCGGTGACCTGGGCCGCGATCCTGCTGACCAAGGGGCTCTGAGCATGGGCACGGGAACCGAGATCGGCCGCGTCCGCGGCCTCGGCGCGGCGAAGAACGGCGTCGGTCACTGGTGGCAGCAGCGGGTGACCGCGGTCGCCAACCTCGCGCTATTGCTGTGGTTCATCGTCAGCCTCGTCCGGCTGCCGGGGCTCGATTACGCGAGCACCGTGCTGTGGCTGCGGCAACCCGTCGCTGCGATCCCGATGCTCCTTCTCATCGTTTCGGTCTTCTACCATTTTCGTCTGGGCGTGCAGGTGTTCATCGAGGACTATCTGCACAACGAAGGCACCAAGCTGCTCGCGCTGCTGGCGCTCAATTTCTACGCACTCGGGGGAGCGGCAGCGGCCGTGTTCGCGGTGCTCAAGATCGCTCTAGGAGCCTGACGGATGACCGACGCCGCATATAAGATCATCGACCACACCTACGACGCGGTCGTCGTCGGCGCCGGCGGCTCGGGCCTCCGCGCGGCGATGGGCATCGCCGAGACCGGCCTCAAGGTCGCGTGCATCACCAAGGTGTTCCCGACGCGGTCGCACACCGTCGCGGCGCAGGGCGGGATCGCCGCGAGTCTCGGCAACATGGGCCCCGACCACTGGCAGTGGCACATGTACGACACCGTCAAGGGCTCCGACTGGCTCGGCGACCAGGACGCGATCGAATATCTGTGCCGCGAAGCGCCCAAGGCGGTCTACGAGCTCGAGCACTTCGGCGTGCCGTTCAGCAGGACCGAGGAAGGCAAGATCTACCAGCGCGCATTCGGCGGGATGACGCAGGACATGGGCAACGGGCCCCCGGCGCAGCGCACCTGCGCCGCCGCCGACCGGACCGGCCACGCGATGCTTCACGCGCTGTACCAGCAGAGCCTCAAGCACGACACCGACTTCTACATCGAATATTTCGCGATCGACCTCATCATGGTCAATGGCGAGTGCAAGGGCGTGATCGCGCTCAACATGGAAGACGGGTCGATCCATCGCTTCCGCTCGCACAGCGTCGTCCTTGCGACCGGCGGTTACGGGCGCTGCTATTTCTCGGCGACCAGCGCGCACACCTCGACCGGCGATGGCGGTGGCATGGCGATCCGCGCCGGCGTGCCGATGCAGGACATGGAGTTCGTCCAGTTCCACCCGACCGGCATCTACGGCGCCGGCGTCCTCATCACCGAGGGCGCGCGCGGCGAGGGCGGGTATCTGACCAACGCGCAGGGCGAACGCTTCATGGAGCGGTACGCGCCGTCGGCGAAGGACCTCGCCAGCCGCGACGTCGTCAGCCGCTCGATGGCGATGGAAATCCGCGAAGGCCGCGGCGTCGGGGCCGAAGGCGACCATATCAACCTGCACCTCAACCACATCGACCCGGCGGTGCTCCACGAGCGCCTGCCCGGCATCAGCGAGACCGCGAAGATCTTCGCCGGCGTCGACGTCACCAAGGAGCCGATCCCGGTGACGCCGACGGTCCATTACAACATGGGCGGCATCCCGACGAACTATCACGGCGAAGTCGTCACGCTCCGCGACGGCGACCCCGACAGCGTCGTCCCCGGCCTGTTCGCGGTCGGCGAGGCGGCGTGCGTCTCGGTTCACGGCGCCAACCGCCTCGGCTCGAACAGCCTGATCGACCTCGTCGTCTTCGGCCGCGCCACCGCGCACCGCGTCGGCGCGACGATCAAGCCGTTCACCGCGCACAGCCCGTTGCCGAAGGACAGCGCCGACTTCGCGCTCGGCCGCCTCGACGGCTACCGCCACAGCAAGGGCGGATCGCCGACCGCGGCGGTGCGCGGCGCGATGCAGAAGACGATGCAGGCGAACGCCGGCGTGTTCCGCACGTCGGAAGTCCTCGAGGAAGGCCAGCGCAAGATCGACGCGATCTACCAGCAGATGGCCGACATTGGCATCGCCGACCGAAGCATGGTGTTCAACACCGACCTGATCGAGACGCTCGAACTCGACAACATGATCGGCCAGGCAGTGCTGACGATGCACATGGCCGCGAGCCGCCACGAAAGCCGCGGCGCGCACATGCACGAGGACTTCCCCAAGCGCGACGACGACACGTGGATGAAGCACTCGCTCGGCTGGTTCCGCGACGGGTCGGTGCGGCTCGATACGCGCCCGGTGCACAGTTACACGCTGAGCGACGACGTGGCGTACATCAAGCCGAAGGCGCGGGTTTACTAAACCCGCGCCTTCGGGCGGCTAGATCGAAAACCCGCCGTCGATGTCGATCGTCGTTCCGGTGATGTAGCTCGACTCGTCGCTGGCGAGGAACGCGGTCAGGTTGGCGACTTCGTCGGCGGTGCCGTAGCGCTTCAGCGGCACGAGCGCGGTCATCATCGCCGCGAAGTCGCCGTTCGCCGGGTTGAGGTCGGTGTCGATCGGGCCGGGCTGGACGACGTTGACGAGGATGTTGCGCGGCGCGAGGTCCTGCGCCCAGCCGCGCGCGAGGCCTGCGACCGCCGCCTTGGTTGCGCCATAGACCGCGACGCCGGGGAACGGCGCGGTGTGGCCGTTGACGCTGCCGATGATGATGATCCGGCCGCCGTCGCGTAGGTGCGGGAACGCAGCGGTCGTGCCGAAATAGACCCCGTCGACGTTGAGCCCGAACTGCTTGCGATAGCTCTCGTCGCTCATCGACCCGAGCGGCGCGGCCTCGAATGTCCCGGCATTGTGGACGAGAATGTCGATCTCGCCGCCGAGCGTCGCCGCTGCCTGATCAACCGCAGCCTTCAGCGCGAGCAGATCGCCTCCATCGGCCTGGATCGCCTCGCCCTTGCGGCCCGATGCGGTGATCGCGGCGACGGTCGCCGCTGCCGCTTCGTGGTTGCCGGCGAAGGTGATGACGACGTCGGCCCCGTCGTCGGCAAGCCGCTTGGCGATCGCGGCGCCGATGCCGCGGGATCCGCCGGTGACGAGGGCGGTCTTGCCGGAAAGTCGGTTGGTCATACGGTATCTCCTCGGTGAATGACCGCAGCTATCTGGTCGCGGCCGTTCGTTCCGGCGACGCAATTCTGCTTGGCGGCCTGCAAGGGCAAATCGTCCGCCGCTGGCCTTGAAGCCGCGTCACCGCCACCGCAATTTGTCGCGCGTCAGCTCACCGACCGACTTCACCCCCATCAGCTTCATATCACGCTCGATCTCGCTGCGCAGCTTGCCGAGGATGCGTTCGACCCCCGGCTGGCCTGCCGCCGCCAGCGCGTACAAATACATCCTTCCGCCCGAGCACGCCTTCGCGCCGACGCTCAACGCCTTGAGGACATGGCTCCCCCGCCGGATACCGCCGTCGCAGATCACATCGAGCCGGTCGCCGACCGCGTCGACGATCTCGGCGAGCTGGTCGAACGGGGCGCGGCTGCCGTCGAGCTGGCGGCCGCCGTGGTTCGACACCATGATCGCGGTCGCGCCGATGTCGACCGCCTTGCGCGCATCGCCCGGCGACATGATGCCCTTGAGGCAGAACTCGCCGCCCCATTCCGCGCGAATGTCCTCGGCCATCTTCCAGTCGAGGTTCTGGTCGAGCATCGTCGTGAAGTAATCGGCGATCGACATCGCCACCTTCGACCCCTCGGCGATATGGCTGTCGAGATTGGGCAGGGTGAACGGTTCGCGGAACAGATAGTCGAGCGTCCAGCGCGGGTGCAGCGCGAAGCTCACCGCCGAGCTCGGGGTCAGCTTCGGCGGCGAGCTGAAGCCGGTGCGCAGGCAACGTTCGCGGTTGCCGCCAACGATCGTGTCGACCGTCAGCGCGAGCGCGTCAAACCCCGCCGCCTTGGCGCGCGCGATCAGCTCGCGGTTCAACCCCTTGTCCTTGTGGATGTACAGCTGGAACAGCTTCGGCGCGGCGACCGTCCGTCCGATCTCCTCGAGGCTGACGGTCGCCAGCGACGAGATGCCGAAATACGTGCCGAACTTCGCCGCTGCCGCCCCGACCGCGCGTTCGCCCTGCCAGTGGAACAGCCGCTGCAGCGCGGTCGGCGACAGGAACAGCGGCATCGCCAGCTCGCGCCCCATCACCGTCGTCCGCAGGTCGACCTCGGCGACCCCGGCGAGGACGTCGGGGACGAGGTCGCAGTCGTCGAAAGCGGCGGTATTGCGCGCCTTCGTCCCCTCGTCGTCGGCGGCGCCGTCGATGTAATGGAACACCGGTCCGGGCAGCCGCGCCTTCGCGAGCGTGCGGAAATCGTCGACGTTGTGGCAATCGGTCAGGCGCATGCGGCACCGTATACGCCGGTTTCGCGCTTGCGAAAGAACGGCCGAAGGCATAGCTCGAAGCCATGGCTGAATTCTCGCTTCCGACTAATTCGCGCATCCGCAACGACGGCAAGCGCTACCCCGCGCCCGCCGGGGCGAAGCAGACCAAGACGTTCAAGATCTACCGCTGGAACCCCGACGACGGGGCTAATCCGCGCTA
>CAXTPH010000150.1:0-6405 GCA_964245955.1 uncultured Sphingomonadaceae bacterium
GACATCGTCGGCGATCGGCTGGGCGACGAGCCTCGCCGGTGCCGCGTCGACCATCGCGACCCGCGCGGCGGCGGGGGTGGCGGCATGGACGGCGGCGCTGCGCCCCGATGCGACGCGCACAGGCATCGGTACCGGCGACGGCCGCATCGACTGGACTGCCCTCCTGCTCGCGGCCAGCGCCCGCTCGGCGACCACCGCCGCGACCGGCGCGATCGGCGTCATCCCGCCCGGCATGCTGGTCCCCGACAACGGCCGCGTGCCGGTCACCGACCGGACGCTGCCGACCCTGCTGCCGGGCGGCGTCACGCCGCCCCAGCGGACGCTGATCGTCACCGGCGATTTCCGCGTCGAGACGATCCCCGCCGACTGAGTTCCCCACCGCCAAACCAAAGGAAACGCACATGAAATTCTCGAGCACCCAGGTTCTCGACGGCGCATTGAACGTCGTCAGGACCGCCACCCGCATGGTCGCGGTCAACGGCCAGCCCGCGACCTACGCCGCCGCCGACGCTGGCCGCCTGTCGGAGGCGGCGCTGACCACCGCCGACTTCACCCTCGCCACCGGCGATATCTCGGGGCGCAAGGTGACGATCGCCGCGAAGTCGGGGCTGGCGGTGATCGCCGCCGGCACCGCCGACCATATCGCGCTGCTCGATCCGGTCAGCTCGACCCTGCTCTACGTCACGACCTGCCCGGCGCAGGCGCTCGTCGCCGGCGGCACCGTCAGCCTCGCCAGCTGGCAGATCGAGATCAACCAGCCGGTCTGATCCGCCGCTCCCTCCCCGGCGCGAGCCTGCGCCGGGGAGCCTCTCATCTGGAGACATGACCGTGGGGATCTTCCTGAAGGATCCGGCCGCGCGGCTCGACTATGCCGTCGACTGGTCGATCACCTATCTCAATGGGGCGACCGTGGCGGCGAGCGACTGGCACGTCGATCCGGCCGAACCCGGCGGCATCGCGGTCGCGAGCACGGTGACCGCGCCGACGCGCACCGGCGCGACGCTCGAAGGCGGCGTGCCGGGCCACGTCTACCGCATCGCCAATCGGGTCACTCTGTCCGACGGCCGCGCCGACGAACGCGCGCTCGCCGTCCGCGTCGAGGCGCGGTGATGGACGCCGTGCCCCCCGCCATAACCCCGGTCGCGCTCGCCGAGGCGAAGGCGTTCCTGCGTCTCGACGGAACCGCCGAAGACGCGCTGATCGCCGGCTTCATCCGCGCCGCGACCGGGCTCGCCGAGGCGTTCACCGGCCAAGCGCTGATCGTCCGCGACGTCGTCGAGGGCGTGTCGGTCGTACCGACATGGCAGCGGCTGAAGACCGCTCCGGTCGTCGCGATCACCGGTATCGACGATCTGCCCGGGAGCACGTTCGAGAGCGACATCGACCTCGCCGGCAACGGTTGGGTCCGGGTTATCGACGCGCATGGCGCAGCCCGCGTCGCTGTTCGCTACCGCGCCGGGCTCGCCGCCGACTGGAACGGCGTCCCCGAGCCGTTGCGGCTCGGCATCGTCCGCCTCGTCGCGCATTTCTACGCCCACCGTGACGCCCCCGACGCCGGCGGGGCGCCCGCCGCCGTCGCCGCGCTGTGGCGGCCATGGCGCCGCCTCCGGCTCGGCTGAGGAGAAACCGCATGACCGCCGAATTCACCGGCTCGCTTCGCGATCGTATCGCGGTCGAGCATTGGGTCAGTGCGCCCGACGACAGCGGCGGCGACGCGGGCTGGTGGGCCACCGCCGGACCGACCTGGGCCGCGCTGGTTCCCGCCGACCTCGTCGGGACGAGCGCCGTCGTCGGCGAGCGCCGGGTTACCCGTTCCCGCTACCGCCTGACACTTCGCGCCGGGTCGGGCGCCGGGTCGGGCGCGGGGCTGACGAGCCGCTTCCGCTGGCGCGACCGCATCCTCGCCGTCCTCCGCGTCGAGCCCGATCCGCGCACCCCCGACCGGCTGACCCTGTTGGTGGAGGACCGGACATGATCGCCGCGACCATCCTCGACCAGCTCGCCGCCGCCGCCGAGGCGCAGGTCCGCGCGATCCTGCTCGACCGCGCGCTCGCCGAACTGCCGGGCGTCGTCGCGGCGATCGACCCGGCGGGTATCCGCCTGACCGCGCCGCACCTGCTCGCCCGCGCGTGGGGCACCCGCCGCTCGCCGCGCGACCCGTGGCTGACGCTGTTCACCCGGAGGTCGCGATGTGCGCAAGCCTTGCCCTCCAGTCGATGATCGTCGCCGCGCTCAAGGCCGCGCCCGATCTCGCGCCGCTGACGGGCGTGTTTGACGGCGTCGCCCCCGACGCGGTCGCGCCGTACCTGACCGTCGGCCCCGACGCGATGACCGACTGGAGCCACAAGACCGGCACCGGTCACGAACACCTGGTCCGCCTGTCGGTGTGGGACGACCGCCCCGGGACCGCGCGGGTCAAGACGCTCGCCGCCGCGGCCGAGGCCGCCGTCCGCGCACTGGCCGGCAGCCGCGACGATACCCGCATCGCCGGGGTCGCCTTCGTCCGCACCGTGTTCGTCAAGGACCCCGGCGGCTGGACGCAGGCGGCGATCGATTTCCGCATCCGCACCGAACAACGTTAAGGAGAACCGACATGGCCGCCGAAAAGGGCAGCGCATTCCTGTTGAAGGTCGGCGACGGCGCGACCCCACCCGTCTTCACCACGATCGCCGGGCTGCGGACGACGCAGCTGACGATCAATTCCGACACCGTAGTCATCACCAACAAGGGCTCGGGCGGCTGGCGCGAATTGCTGTCTGGGGCAGGGTTCCGCTCGGTCTCGCTGTCGGGCGCGGGCGTGTTCAACGGCTCGGCCGCCGAAGCGCGGATCAAGGCGAACGCGCTGGGCGGCGTCCTCGACGACTATCAGGTCAGCTTCGAGAGCGGGGAGCGGATGACGGGGCGGTTCCTCGTCACCCGCCTCGATTATGCCGGCGATTTCAACGGCGAGCGCAACTACACGCTCGCGCTCGAATCCTCTGGGCTCGTGGTGACGGCATGAGCGTCGCCAACGCATTGCGCGGCGAGGCGTCGCTCGTTCTGGGCGGCATCGAGCACGTCTTCCGCCCGACCTTCGCCGCGCTCGTCGCCGCCGAGGGGGAGATCGGGCCGCTGTTCGCCGCGGTCGAACGTGCCGCCGCCGGATCGCTCAAGCTCGACGAGCTCGTCGCGCTGCTGTGGCACACGCTCAGCCCCGAGAGCCCGCCGCTGACGCGCGAGAAATTCGCCGACGCGGTCGTCGAAGCCGGGCTGGCGGTGGTCACCCCAGTGCTCAAGACGCTCCTGACGCAGGTTCTGCAGGGGCGATGACCTTCGCATCCGCCACGCAGACCGCGGCGCGGGTCGCGGCATCGCTCGGCTGGAGCCCCGACGTGTTCTGGGCGGCGACCCCCGCCGACCTCCGCACCGCGCTCGGCCTCGACCTTGCGCTTCCCGCCGCCGCCGCCGCGACCGACCTCGCCCGCCTGATGGAGGCCTTCCCCGATGGACCAGCTCGATAGTCTCGTGATCGGCATCCGCGCCGACACCAGCGGCTTCGCCCGCGACGTCGCCGGCATCAAGGACCAGCTCGACGGCACGCTCGTCACCGGGGCCGACCAGGCGGGGCGGGCGATCGAGTCCGCGCTCGCCAAGGCGGCGCGGACCGGCAGCCTCGGCTTCGACGACCTGCGCAAGGTCGCGCTGTCGGCGCTCGCCGACATCGCCGCGAGCGCGATCCGGACCGACCTGCGCGGACTGCTCGGCGGCGGCGCGAGCGGCGGCGGCATCTTGTCGTCGCTCGCCAGCGCGGCGAGTTCGCTGTTCGGCGGCGCGCCGGGCCGCGCGACCGGCGGCCCGGTCACCGGCGGCAGCGCCTATGTCGTCGGCGAGCGCGGCCCCGAACTGTTCGTGCCGACCGCCGCCGGACGGGTCATGACCGGCGGGCAGGGCGGGCCGGTCACCATCACCGTAAACGTCGCCGCGCCCCGCGACGCCGCCCCGGCGTTGATGCAGCGCACCGGCGCGCAGGTCGCCCGCGCGGTCCGCCAAGCACTCGATCGGGCCGACGGATGATGCGCCACTGGCTCGCCACCCCCGCCGACCAGGCGCGCCGCGACTGGCTCAAGCGTTTCGACGCGCGCTTCTGGACGGTCGATTTCCCGCGTCCGATGATGGCGGCGGCGACGACCCCGGCGCCGCGGTCGGTCCGGGTCGACCTTAATTTCCTGCGGTCGGACGACCTCGCCGGGCTGATCTGGGAGTCGGCCGACCGGTTCGACCATCCATTGCTCAGCTACGCCACCGACCGCGACTATCGCGGGCTGACGCTTATGTTCCGCTGGCAGTCGGACGGAGTCATGCCGCTCGATGCGGTCAACGGCCCGACGCTGACGATCGAGGGGCGCGACGCGGCGGGCAACTTGCGCGGCTGGTACGTCCGGCTGTGGAACTACGCCGTCGGCACCCCGACCGACGCGGTCGTCACGCTCGACTTCGACGCGCTCGACGGCGGCTTCCTGCTGCCGGGCGAGGCCGATCCGGTGTTCGCCGGCGACATCGACCGGCTGTTCATCTCGCTCGTCCCCGCCGCGTACACCGGGGTCGACGCGCCGCTGCCGGTCGCGGTCGACGCGCATGTCACGCTGTCGGAGATCGCCTGCGACGGGCCGACCTCGACGATCGCGATCGGCGATACGGTGGTGCCGCCGCACGGCCTGCGGATCGCAATCGGCTACGACGACAGCTACAACCTGACGCCCGAACGGCTGCTGCGCGGCATCGTCGCGACCGGCTACCGCGACTGGCTCAACCATTATGTCGGGATGAGCCACTTTTTCCAGCTGTGCTGGAACGCGGCGGCCGGGCGATACGAGGTCGATCCGGCGCGGCCGCTGTGCGCGCCGGCGGCGGCATGGCACCGGGATTTCGCCGCGCGCGCGGCAGCAGCGGGGCTGACGCTGATCGTGTCGCAATCGTTCGAACTGCTCGACGGCCACGCGCCCGAAGCGTGGAAGCAGCGCGATGCGGCGGGCGCCCCCGCGCTGACCGGTTACACCCCGCCGTCGACGCTACTGTCGCCGTGCAGCGGACCGGCGATGGCGTGGCTCGGGGCGGTCGCGCGGGCGTTCGTCGGCCTCGCGATCGAGGCCGGACAGCCGCCGCATTATCAGGTCGGCGAGCCGTGGTGGTGGGTCGGACCCGACCACCGTCCGTGCTTCTACGACGCCGCAACGACCGCCGCCTATGTCGCCGAGACCGGTCTCACCGCGCCGACGCTGACCGACGCGCGCGCGACCTTCGATGCGCCGCACCGTGCCTATGCCGACTGGCTCGGCGGCAAGCTCGGCGCGGCGACATTGGCCTTGCGCGATGCGGTGCGCGGCGCGGCGCCTGCGGTGACGACGTACCTGCTGTTCTACGCGCCGCAGGTGCTGCGCGCCGATGCGCCCGACCTGATCCGTGCCAACCTGCCGGCGGCGTGGGCGTCGCCCGCGTTCGATGTCCTTCAGCTCGAAGATTACGACTTCGTCACCAGCGGCAACGTCGCCGCGCAGGCCGCCGCGCGCGCGGTCGTCGCCAGCCGCCTCGGCTATCCGCCCGACCGGCAGCATTATTTTTCGGGCTTCGTCCTCCGCGCCGCCGACGTCGGGCAATGGCCGCGCATCGCCGATGCCGCCGCCGCCGCACGCGATCGCGGCGTCGCCGAGACCTTCGTCTGGGCGTGGCCGCAGGTGGCGCGCGACGGCTTCGTCGCTTTCGACATTTTGGGAGACGAGACCGTGGGTGCCTTCGACGACGTGCGCTTCCCGCTCGAGATCGGCCTCCGCGCCAGCGGCGGCCCCGAGTTCTCGACGCAGATCTCGACCTCGAGCTCGGGGTTCGAACAGCGCAACAGCAGCTGGGCCGAGGCGCGGCTGCACTATGACGCCGGCGTCGGGGTGCGATCGGAGGCCGACCTGCAGGTGCTGCTCGCCTTCTTCCGTGCGCGGCGCGGACAGGCGAGCGGGTTCCGCTTCACCGATCCGCTCGACCACCTGTCGAGCGACGGCGATGGCGTGTCGATGCTCGACCAGCCGATCGGCACCGGCGACGGCGTCGCGACACGCTTCGCGCTGATCAAGCGCTACGGTGACGGCGCGCGCCGGATCACCCGCCCGGTCGCCGGCACCGTCGTCGTCGCGGTCGACGGCCGGGCTAGCAGCGCCTGGACGCTCGGCGATGGCGGCTATGTCGACTTCGCCCTTGCCCCGGTTGCCGGGGCGGCGGTGACCGCCGGCTTCGCCTTCGACGTGCCGGTCCGCTTCGCCGACGACCGGCTCGACGTGTCGCCGGGCGGCTGGCGGTCGGGCGACGCCGCCTCGGTCCCGCTCGTCGAAATCCGCGAGGGCTGAGCATGGCGTTCTCCCATCAGCTCGCGTCCGACCT
>CAXTPH010000151.1:0-6403 GCA_964245955.1 uncultured Sphingomonadaceae bacterium
GTCGACCCGCCCGCTGGCGACATCGAGGATGACCGGCATGCCGGGCGACGTCGCCCCCGATTGGTTGACGAGCAGGTAGCGAGAGTCGGGGGTGAACGGCTTGCTGCTCGCGGTGTCGTTCACGCCCGGTGGCAGGGGCAGCGGCCGTTCCGCCATCGTCGCGAGATCGACGATGCTGAGCGTCATGCGACCATCGATGCCGGTCGCAACGACCAGCGATCGTCCGTCGGGCGCGATGGCGTCGGCGAACTGCTCCCACGGCGTCGCCTTGAGCCAGCGCCACGCCTTGCCGCTTACCGCATAGACGCCGGCATGC
Source organism: uncultured Sphingomonadaceae bacterium (assembly GCA_964245955.1). Lineage (GTDB taxonomy): Bacteria > Pseudomonadota > Alphaproteobacteria > Sphingomonadales > Sphingomonadaceae > Polymorphobacter_B. Next base: position 317 of record CAXTPH010000151.1, read on the forward strand.
GATTGCCCGGTGCCGTCGTTAGTCGTCACCGCCAGCGTGTTGCCGTCTGCGGTCGCGTCGCCGGCGCTGTAGACCGTTTTGGCCTTGCGCAGGAGCGGCGTCGCTTTGCCGGTCGCGGCGTCGACCCGCCACACTTCGGCGGCGGTCCGGTCGGTGAACGCGCGGTTCGCGATCAGCGCGCGCCCGCCGTCAATCCACGCGATCGCGCTCCAATTCCATTGCGGATCGGCCTCGGCGGTAAGCCGCTTCACCGTGCCGCTGGCGACGTCGATCACCGCGAGGTCGGTCTGGCCCTTGGTCTTAGCCTTGATCGACAGCGCGAGGTGCTTGCCGTCGGACGCCACTAGCAGGCCGGATTCGCGCTGGTCGGGCGTGTTGGTCAAATTGACGACTGCGCCGCCGTCGGCCGGGACCGCATAGAGGTCATATTGTTCGTCGCCGCCCTTGTCCTGGACGAAGTAGACGGTCTTGCCGTCGGGCGAGACGACGAGGCCGGACTGGCGATCGTCGGCCTGGGTCAGCTGGACCGGCCAGCTGCCGGCGGCATCGGTGCGCCAGATATTGTAGCGCCCGGTCAGGTTGGTCGAGAAGAACAGCCGCTTGCCATCGGCGCTCCACGCGGACGACAGCACCCCGCGCGAATAGCCGAGATCGTCGATGGGCACCGGCCTCGCATCCGGATTGGCCGTCGAGACGATCGACTTAGGATCGGTGACCGGCCGCGGCGGCGTCGACACCTCGGCTTGCGCGATCGATGCCGCGCCCAGCAGTGCGGCAATGGCAACGGACTTGGCGCGCATTGGCTGATTCCCCCGACCCCGGTTGCGCGGAAGATGCGCGCGGACCGGCCGCCTGTCTATCCTGCGGGCTCCGCCGAGACGCTTACGTCCGCAACCAAGGACATTGGCGACAGGCACGCCGCCACCCGCTCGCTGACCGCCCGCAACGGGTGGGTTGCGAACGAGCCGCCGGCATCCACCGCGAGGGGGTCGCCGTACTTCCAGCGCGCGGCGCGGTCGGCCTGGCGTGGCGTAAGCGGCGCAGGACACGGATAGTCGGCGTTGCCGTCGCGAACGGTCGTCGACGCCGCGGCGTCATCCGCTGGACCGCGCGGGGAAAGATCGAGGAAGGCGCCGAGCGCACGCCGCGCCGCCGCCGGATCGCGCACGACGTCCTCGTAGCGGAGCACCATGACGGCATGGAGATAGGGTAGATCGGCGGCCAGTCGGTCATGCGCGTCGAGCCAAATATCGATGATGTCGCCGGCCGGGCGATCGGTCCATTTCGCCATCGCCGCGGCGACCGCCTGCGGATGCCGCACGACCATGACGAATTGGGCCAGTGGGAACAGCTGCTGGTAGAGCCGCGCACGCGTCAGGTTGACCGGCGATTTCTCGACCCGCCACGGCCGGGCCGGATCGAACCACGGCGCCCAGTCCGCTTCAAGCCGGATGCGCGTCGCCAGCGTATCGTGGCGGCAGCCCTCGACCAGATGCTGCGCCGGGTCGGTCGCGAAATCGAGCGGCCGGCCATGCAGCGCCGTATGCGGGATCGCGCCCTGCAGATACACGCCCTCGTTCTCGGGCACCGGCGCGTCGCTGATCGCGGCGACCTGCGGATGCTCGGCGAGCAGCCGCGCCACCAGCGACGTGCCCGACCGGTGCAGGCCGCCGACGAAGACATAACGGTGCAGCATTATTGCGCGCCGGGCGACGAGATGGTCGGCTGAATCATTTGTCGCAGGCGAAACCTTTCGAGCGAACGCGCCTTTTCCGGTCGAGACAGGCGGGCCGTCGATGAATGTAATGCATATTGCCCTCGGTGGTTGCTTGAAGTCGCCACCGGTGCGCTATGGCCTGACCGAGGATACCGGCGGGCATATCGCCTATGTCCTCGGCGCGGCGTTGGCGCAGGCCGACGAACCCGGGATCGGCGCCGTCACGATCGTTACGCGCCGGTTCGACGACGCGCGGCTCGGCGACGATTACCGCCGGCCGCACGAGAGGGTGACCGACCGGGTCGCCATCGTTCGCCTCGCGACCGCGGCCCCCGGCTACCGCGAGAAAGCCGAACTGACCGGCGAACTGGCATCATTCGTCGCGGCGCTGCTCACGCATATCGGCGCGATGCCGCAGCGGCCCGACGTCATCCACGCGCATTTCGCCGATGCGGCGGCGGCGGCAGCGGCGGTCAAGGCGCGGTTCGGCATCCCGTTTTTCTACACGCCGCATTCGCTCGGGATCGACAAGCGCGCGTGCGGCCCCGCCTCGGCGGCGCTCGGCCGCCGCATTGTTCAGGAACGCGCGGCGATCGCCGCCGCCGATGGGATCATCGTCTCGTCGCGCGACGAAGCCGAGCGCCAGATCACCGCCTATGGCGTCGACGATGCCGTGACCCGAATCCATCGCGTCGCGCCCGGGGTCGGCCCGCCGGCGGCGCGAGTCGCGACCGGCGGCGCACGAGCGCTGATCGCGCCGTTCGTCCGCGACGCCGCCAAGCCGATCATTCTCGCGATCGCCCGTCCGGTCGCCAAGAAGAACCTCGTCGGCCTGGTCGACGCCTTTGCGGCGTTGCCGGCGCTGCGCCGTGCGGCGAACCTCGTCATTCTGGCCGGGCTGCGCGCGTCGCCCCGGTGCGGCACGGTTGAGCAGCAGGGCGTCATCGCCGACCTGCTCGCCGCGATCGACCGGCACGACTTGTATGGCCATGTCGCGGTGCCGCGGCGCCACGAACCCGACGACGTTGCCGGCCTGTATCGTCTCGCAGCCGAGAGCGGCGGCCTGTTCGTCAATCCGGCGCTGCACGAGCCGTTCGGGCTGACGCTGATCGAGGCGGCGGCGGCGGGGTTGCCGGTCGTCGCGACGCGCAACGGCGGCCCGGTCGATATCGTCGGCACGATCGGCCATGGGCTGCTGATCGATCCGGGCGATCCCCGCGCCATCGCGCAGGCCTGCCACCGGCTGCTCGAAGACCGGGCACTGCGCGACCGGCTGGCCGCGGCGGCAACAGCGAATGTCGGGCGGTTCGACTGGTCGGCCTACGCGCGCCGGTCGCTCGTGCTTTATCATGCCGCGGTGCGACCGCCCGAAAGGGTCCCGGCACGGCGGCGCGCGCCGCGCCGGATGGTGATCTGCGATATCGACAACACGCTGACCGGCTGCGCCGTCGCGGCGCGGCGCTTCGGCGACTGGGCCGGGCAGCGCGACCTGCCGTTCGTCGTCGCCACCGGACGCTCGCTGCCGGAAGCGCGCGCGGTGATGGCCGACTGGTCGCTGCCCGAGGCCGACGCCTACATCACCTCGGTCGGGACCGAGGTCTTCGTTCGCGGCGACGACGGCCAGCTGGTCGCGTGGTCCGCGTTCGCCGACACGATGGATGCCGGGTGGGGAAGGTCGGCCGTGGCGGCGACAATCGACCGGCTGGCGGTCGACGCGCAGCCGGCGGTCGACCAGCGGCCGCACAAGCTCAGCTATTTCGGCACGCGGCGCGACGCCGACGCGATCGCCGCTGCCCTGACAAAGCGGGGACTGGCCGCGCGGGTCGTGTTCTCGCACGGCCGGCTGATCGACGTCCTGCCCGCCGGGGCGGGCAAGGCAGCGGCGATCGAGGCGCTGGCGGAACGGATGGGCCTGTCCCTCGCCGATTGTATCGCCGCGGGCGACAGCGGCAACGACATCGACATGCTCGATCGCTGCGGCAGCGCGATCGTCGTCGCCAACGCCGCCGCCGATCTCGACGCCCTCGTCGATCGGCCGGGGCTGCTGCGGACCCGCGAAAGCCACGCCGCCGGCGTCATCGAAGGGCTGCGCCATTTCGGCGTTGCCCCGCTCGCCGCAGCCGACGCCCGGTGACCGCGGCCCGACCGATCGGCTATTTCGTCCATCACCAGGGGCGGGGCCACGCCGAGCGCTGCGCCGCGATCGTCACCGCCTTGCCGCGCCACCGCCCGGTCCGCATCTTTTGCGCGCGCGACGACATCTTCCCGCCGCTGCCCGACCATGCGACCGTCACCGTCATCCCGTCGCTGTTCGAACGCGATGGCAGCGCGCCGCGCGGGATGGACGGCATCGCGACCCCGGAGACGCTGCACTGCGCCCCGCTCGGCTGGCCGGGGATCCGCCGGGCGATGGCGGCGATCACCGGCTTCTTCGCCGCCGAGAACCCCGTGCTGATGATCTGCGACGTTTCGGCCGAGATCGCCCAGCTCGCGCGAATCTGCAGCGTGCCGCACGTTCCCATCCTCCAGCACGGCAACCGCGGCGATGCCGGGCACCGCGCGGCGTACGACGGCGCCGTCGGCCTGATCGCGCCGTTCGCCGAAGCCCTCGCCCAGCCCGAATGGCCGCAGGCGATGCGCGCGCGGACCTGCTTTGCCGGCGGCCTCGGCGTCGACCTCCGCATCGCCGAACGCGAGGTCGCGCGCCAGCGGATCGGCGTCGCCGACGGCGAGGAGATGATGCTGGTGATGTCGGGCGGCGGCGGCAGCGGCTTTGCCCAGGCCCCGATCGGGGTCGGGGCCCGCGCCCGCGCCGACGCGCGCTGGATCACGATCGGGCAGGTCGCGCGCGACTGGCATGCGACCGAGGGCGGCAATGTCGAGCATCGCGGCTGGGTCGACAACGCTGCCGACTATATCGCCGCCGCCGACCTCGTGGTCGCCTCGACCGGCAATACGACCTGCCAGCAAATTCTCGCGGCGGGCCGCCCGTGGCTCGCCGTGCCCGAATGGCGCTACTTCGACGAGCAGCTGCGCAAGGCCGAGGCGCTCACCGCCGCCGGGGTCGCGGTGATGCGGCCGCACCTGCCGTCGTCGGCGGACGACTGGCGATCGGCGATGACAGAGGCGTTCGGCGCGCACGACCCGCGCCGCCAGCAGGCGATGATCGCCGATGCGCCCGCGGCGGCCACGGCGGCGTGGCTCGAGGCGTTGATCGATCGGCTCTGGGCGCCCGCGACGACGCCGGCAGCGACCGCGAGGGCCGAACATGGATGACGTCTCGGCAGTCACGATCGCGCGGGGTCGCGCCGATCATCTGGCCAACGTCGTGCGCGGGCTGGCGCTGCAGGACCAGCCGCCGCGCGAGCTGATCATCGGCGCGATGCAGCCCGAGGTTTACCCGGATCTGCCGCCCGCGCCGTTCCCGATCCGCCAGTTGCGCATCGGCGGCGACGAGCTGCCGCTGGCGACCGCGCGCAACGCCGTCGCGCGCGTGGCTTCGGGCGCGATCCTCGTGTTTCTCGATGCCGACTGCATCCCGGCGCCGGCGCTCTGCGGCGATTACGCCGCGGCGCTCGCCGGGTTCGATGGCCTACTGATGGGCGAGGTCATGTATCTGCCCGGTGGTGCCGCCGCCCCCGGCTGGAGCTTCGACCGGTTCGATGCAGTGGCCGTCCGCCATTCCGACCGGCGTGCGGCGCCGCGGCACGGCATCGAGCCGTGCGGCGACTATCGTTGCTTCTGGTCGCTCAACTTCGCCATGCGCCGGGCGACCTTCCTCGCCACCGGCGGCTTCGACGAGCGCTTCACCGGCTATGGCGGCGAGGATACCGATTTCGGCAAGGCGCTCGACCACGCCGGCGTGCCGATCGCGTGGACGCACGGCGCGCGCGCCTATCACCAGTATCACCCGCACCACATGCCGCCGATCCATCACATCGACAGCGTCGTCCGCAACGCCCAGCTGTTCGCAAGCAAATGGGGGTATCGGACGATGGATCACTGGTTGCGCGCCTTCCGCCTGATGGGGTTGATCGCCGAGGCCCCCGACGGCATCCGCATCGTCCGCCGCCCCGACGCCGCCGACCTCGTGCTAACCGGCCAGCAGAGCGACCAGCCCTATGCCAATACGGCGCGGGTCATCCGCCTGCTCGAGGCGCGCGCAGCGGGCGGGCAGCCCGGCGCCCCCCGCGCCGCGGCATGAAGATCGCGCTGCTCGGCCATATCCGGCATCCGATCGCCCGGCCGTTCATGGGCGGCATGGAAGCGCATAGCTGGACGCTCGCGCGCGTGCTCGAGGACCGCGGTCACGACGTCACGCTGTTCGCCGCCGGGGACAGCGATCCGCGGTTCGCGATCGCGCCGATCGT
>CAXTPH010000152.1:0-6374 GCA_964245955.1 uncultured Sphingomonadaceae bacterium
GCATCGACCCGCCCTTGCCCTTGCTGATCCCGGCGGCGCGCCCGGTCAGCTCGGCCATGACGGTCTTGGGGTCGATACCGGCAGCGATCATATGGCCGTGGTCGCGGTAGCCGGTGATGACGCTGTCGCTGCCCTTGAGCGCCGATTGCATGCCGGTGACGACGGCTTCCTGGCCGATGTAGAGATGGCAAAATCCGCCGATCAGGCCCATGCCATACATCTGGCCGGCGCGCTCCTCGAAGCGGCGGATCATGAGCATTTCGCGGTAGAAGGCGAGCAATTCGTCGGGCGATGCGTTGTACCGCTTTGGCTCTATCGGCCGCTCGCGCAAAGGCGATTTCGGCTCGACGGAGGCTGGTGACTTGGCCATTACGCGCGGCTCCGTACGGATTGGTGCCGCCGTCTATACGCCTCAACCCCGCAGGTACAACGCGCTAATTCGTGTTGAGGAGCGGGATTATAACCTCATTGGGACCGACCACTCCCAAATCGCGCCGAACGCGTTCATCGGCGTAATCCCGGTCGACGTGGCGCGGGTCGAGTAGCGCGACCTGCCGCTGTAACGCCGCCTTAGTCGCGGCGACCTTTGCGGCGTCAGCGTCGACCGCGACGTGCTCGACCTTAAGCCCCTGCCATGCGAGCAGCCCGGCGTTGCCCGATACCGCGTGGAAGGCGAAATAGCCCATCACCGCGATGCACGCCGCCGGCACGATCGCCGCGCGGAGGAGAGCAAGGGGGTCGATCCGTTCGATCATGCCCCAGCTAAACCATGCGATTTACGCGTATTCAAGCGCAGATATCGGTGGGCCCAACTAATCAGGCGAGTGAGTCCCGCGTGCCACAATATTAGCGCAAAATTGCCCTGCCTGCGTAGCGCGCGGCGTCGCCGAGCTCCTCCTCGATCCGGATCAGCTGGTTGTACTTCGCCAGCCGATCGGAGCGCGCGAGGCTGCCAGTCTTGATCTGCCCGCAGTTGGTCGCGACGGCGAGGTCGGCGATCGTCGCGTCCTCGGTCTCGCCCGATCGGTGCGACATGACGCAGGTGTAGCGCGCGCGATGCGCCATCTCGACCGCCTGCAGCGTCTCGGTCAGCGTCCCGATCTGGTTGACCTTGACGAGCAGCGAGTTGGCGAGGCCGCGGCCGATGCCGTCGCGGAGCCGGTCGGGGTTGGTCACGAACAGGTCGTCGCCGACGAGCTGATGGGTTGCGCCAAGCCGCTCGGTGAGAAGCTTCCAGCCGTCAAAATCGTCCTCGGCCATGCCGTCCTCGATCGACAGGATCGGATATTTGCCCGCGAGTTCGGTGTAATAGTCGACCATCTCACCCGCCGCTAGCGAGCGCCCCTCGCCTTCGAGCTCGTAGCGGCCACCCTTATAAAATTCGGTCGCGGCAGAATCCAGCGCTAGCATGACATCCTCGCCGGGCCGGTAGCCCGCCTGTTCGATCGACGCCATAATGAAATCGAGCGCGGCGGCGGGCGAGGCGATGTTCGGCGCGAAGCCGCCCTCGTCGCCGACCGAGGTCGACAGGCCGGCGTCGGATAGCCGCTTCTTGAGCGTGTGGAAGATCTCCGCCCCCCAGCGCACGCCCTCCGCCAAGGTCGGCGCGCCGACTGGCATGATCATGAATTCCTGGAAGTCGATCGGGTTGTCGGCGTGTGCCCCACCGTTGATGATGTTCATCATCGGCACCGGCAGGACGTGCGCCGACACGCCGCCGATATATTTGTGAAGCGACATCCCTCGCGCCTCCGCCGCCGCCTTCGCCGCTGCGAGGCTGACCCCGAGGATTGCGTTGGCGCCGAGGCGGGATTTGTTCGGCGTCCCGTCGAGCTCGATCATCGCCGCGTCGAGATCGGCCTGCTCCTCGGCGTCCATCCCCGACAGTACGTCAAAGATCTCGCCGTTGACCGCCGCGCACGCCTTGAGCACGCCCTTGCCGCCGTAACGCGCGGCGTCGCCGTCGCGCAGTTCGACCGCCTCGTGCGCGCCGGTCGACGCCCCCGAAGGCACCCCTGCCCGCCCGAAACTGCCGTCGTCGAGCAGCACCTCGACCTCGACGGTCGGATTGCCCCGGCTGTCGAGGATCTGACGGGCGTGAATATCGACGATCGCGGTCATCAGGCGGCTCCGGGCTATTTCGCTGCCGGTCCTAGCCAGTCGCGCCGGTGGCGACAACGTTCGATACTCACTTCGCTTCCGTAACGGGTCTGGCGAAACGCAGGGGAACCCGGCTACTATTGTTACGTTGGGAAAGCGACTTTACCTCAGCCTAGGGGCGAACCGATGACGACCGACACGACTTCCGCAGGCATGCCGCCGATCGCGTCGAGCCACAACGCGCTCGACACGATACCGCCGCCGCCAAGCGAGTTCACCACCGCCGCCGCGGGCGCGGTGCGGGGCTTCGCCGATGAGGGCAAGGCGCAGGTCACAGCGACGCTCGATGGGCTGGTCAGCTCGGTCCGCGAGATCGCAACCAAGCTCGAGAGCAATGGCGCCCGTCCGTTCGCGGGCTTCGTCCACCAAGCGGCCGATACGGTCGCGGGCTGGTCGGCCACGGTCGACGGCAAGTCGGTTGACGACCTGATCGATGACACCCGCACCCTCGTCCGCACCAGTCCGGCGATCGCCGTCGGTGTCTCGCTGGCCGCCGGCTTCGTGCTCGCACGGCTGATCAAGGCGGCGTCACTCGGGCAGCCGCGGTGATCGATCACCAGAACGCGCCAGATTCGCCGTCGATCGCCGGATTGATCCGCCAGCTGATCGAAGACGCCAATCACCTTGTCCGGACCGAAATTCGTCTCGCCAAGGCCGAGTTCCGCGATAACCTCGCCGCGACCAAAGCCGGGGCCGGCGCGATCGCGATTGGCGGCATTCTGCTGCTGGGGGCGATCTTCACGCTGCTCGGCGCGGCGGTCGGGTTCCTGACGCCGCTTGTCGGCGCGGGCTTCGCCGGGCTGATCGTCGGCCTGTCGGCGGCGGTGATCGGCGGGTTGCTGGTGGTGATCGGTGGCAAGAAATTGACGAGCGCCAGCCTGATGCCCGACCGCGCCGTCGCGTCGGTCAAGCACGACGCCGCAACGATTAAGGGGAGTTGATAATGAGCGCTACGGCAACCTTCGAGCGCGAGGCAGCGATCACCCGCGAGCGGATGGCGGCGACGATCGACGACCTTCAGGCCCGGCTGTCGCCACAGGCGCTGGTCGATAGCGCGGTCGATCAGCTGAGCGTATCGGGAACAAAGGCGATCGCCACGGTCCGGACCGCCGCGATGGGTCATCCGATCGCGATCGTCGCGACCGGCCTGACGATCGCGCTGGCGCTGTTCGCGCGACGCAAGGTTCGCAACGCAACGATCGAATATGGCGACAGCTACGCCGCCTATGCCGATTACGACGATGGCTATGCCGCCGACTTGGCGGTCGACGACGTGCCGCAGGGGCGCGTCGGCCAACGGATCGACGCACTGCAACACCAGGCGCATGTCGCGGTCGACGGCAATCCATTGGCGATCGTCCTCGGCGGGGTTGCTGCGGGCGTCCTGATCGGCGCCCTCGCCCCGGTCAGTGCGGTCGAGCGCGAAGCGATTGGTGATATCGGGAGCCGGCTCGAAGCCGCCGGCGAAGCGGCGATCGCGGCGGCCAAGGGCGAGCTTGACGTCTCGAAATTCAGTTTTGCCGGCGGCACTGCGGGCATCACCGATCGCGGGATCCAGTCGCTGTTGACTGTTCTCGGCGCGGCGGGATCGGCAGCGCTGCGAGGGCCGCAAAACGCTTAACGCCGTATTCAGTGGCTTGAGGTCATTGCCCTTTACGGGCGACCGCAGCCCGCATTTCAGGAGCGCTCGATGCGTCACATTACTCTGAGTCTCGCCGCCCTCGCGATCGTCACCGCGCCGGTCTTGCTCGCCGCGCCGGCGGCAGCGCAGACTGCTGCAAGCCCAGCCGAAGCCACCGCCGCGGGCGAGTTCGTGTCGAACCTCGCCGACAAGGCGTTCGCTGTCTTGAAGGAGACGTCGTCAAAGCCGGCGATCAAGGCGAAGTTCCGCGCCATGCTCAAGGATAACTTCGCGGTCGAAGATGCCGGCGCGCGGCTGATCCGCCGCTACCGCAATCAGATCACGCCGGCGCAGCTCGCAGCGTATCAGGCGGTATTGCCCGACTATGTCGTCAACATCTACGCCGACCGCCTGATCAACTATTCCGACGCCGACGTGAAGATCGTTCGCACCCAGCCGCATGGCTCGACCGGCAGTGTCGACGTCTTCTCCAAGATCGGCGTTGCCGGCAAGGCGCCGTTCGACATCATCTGGCTGGTGCAGAAGGGTCCTTCGGGCAAGTGGCTCGTCGGCAACGTCACCGTTTCGGGCGTCAACCTGTCGCTGACGCAGGAAGCCGATTTCTCGGCGATCATCGCCAAGCAGGGCTTCGACGGGCTGGTTGCGCTGATGAAGGCGTCGAACGCCAAGTCGGCGTGACCGCACTGCTCGATCTGCGCGCTGCGGCCTACATCGACCCGAGAGCGCAGATCTACGGCCGGGTGACGCTGGCCGAAGGATCGTCGATCTGGTGCAACGCGGTGATCCGCAGCGAAGCCGCGCATGTCAGCATTGGCGCCTATTCGAACCTGCAGGACTTTGTCACGGTCCATACCGACCCCGGACGCCCGGTCGTCGTCGGCGAATATTGTTCGATTACGCATCACGCGACGCTGCACGGTTGTACGATCGGCAATCACGTCCTCGTCGGGATCAATGCGACGGTCTACGGCGGCTCGGTGATCGGCGATAATTCGATTGTCGGCCAGCATGCCTACGTCAAGGACGGTACGATCGTGCCGCCGAACTCGATCGTCGTCGGTTCGCCGGCGAAAGTGATACGCACCGCGAACAGCTGGATCGCCAACCGCATCAATGCGCTATTCTATCACCGCAACGCCCTTGCCTATGCGGTCGGCGACCACCGCGCGTGGGACGGTGCCGAGTTCGAAGACTGGGCGGCGGGTATCATCGCCTCTGTGCAAGCCGAATATGCCGCGCTAAGTCCGGCGGCATGAACAAGCTCCATCTGGTCTTCGGCGGACGCGTCACCGACCCGCGCGGTCTCGATTTCGAAGACGCATCGAAGCTCGATGTTGTCGGCATCTTCCCCGATTACGCCTCGGCTGAAAAGGCGTGGCGCTCGAGCGCGCAGCGGACCGTCGACGACGCGGCGATGAAATATGTCGTCGTCCACCTCCACCGGATGCTCGAGCCCGACATTCCCGCTTAAGCGGCGCGCCGGACAAATGGTTGGGCGAAAATCAGCCCGACGATGAAGCCGCCGATGTGCGTCCAGATCGCGATCCCGCCCGCGCCGGTGTTGAAGGCGACCGCGGTGAGCAGCTGTAGCCCGATCCAGGTCGCGGCGTACCAAACGGCCGTCAGCACCTGCGCCGAGACCGATATACCCAGCACCCGCCGCGCCGATGCGCGCGACCGCGCGAAGAGCATGGCGTAGGTCCCGAACACCCCCGCGATCGCCCCGCTCGCGCCGACGACGACCTCGGCCGAGTGCGGCGCCACCGCGACTTGGAGAAGGCCGCCGACGAGGCCCGCCAGCAGATACAACAGCACGAACCGCGACCGGCCGAGCTCGATCTCGACCTCGCGCCCGACCCACAGCAGGAAGGTCAGGTTGAGGATCAGATGAAGCCAGCCAGCATGGAGAAATAACGACGTCAGCAAGGTCAGTTGTGCCGGAACATCGCCCCGAGCCGACGGGACGAACCCGGCGATGCGCGCCGGGATCAGTCCCGCATGGTCGGCAATCGCGTCGGCTAGCCCTGCCCCGCCGAGCGACGCCGCCAGCTGGATCAGAACACAGACAATGACGATCGTACGGGTGACAGGGGCGGTCGGCGGCGTGAACGAAGCGCCGCCGAACCCGCCCTCCGGCTTCAAATGAACTCGACCTTTGCGATCGTGTAATATTTGTCGCCCGACGGCGTCGTCACTTCGACCTCCTCGTCGAGACGCCGCCCGATCAACGCACGGCCGAGCGGGGACGAATAGCTGATCCGCCCGCGCTTGGCGTCGGCCTCGGTCTGGCCGACGATCTGGTAGGTGATCGGCTTGTCGTCCTCGTCGAGCAGCCCGACAGTCGCGCCGAACACGACCTTGTCGCCCGAGAGGGTCGTCGGATCGATCACGACGGCACGCGCGAGCTTGTCCTCGAGCTCCATCGTCTGCGCCTCGATGTGACCCTGCCGCTCCTTGGCGGCATGATATTCGGCGTTTTCCGACAGGTCGCCGTGCGCGCGCGCGGTCTCGATGTCCTCGACGTTCTTCGGCCGCTCGACCTCTTTGAGGTTGCGCAGCGTCGCCATCAACT
>CAXTPH010000153.1:0-6347 GCA_964245955.1 uncultured Sphingomonadaceae bacterium
CTCGACGAGCTCCGCTTCCACAGCAATTGGGTGCGTATCCTCGGCGCCTATCCGCAGGCGCGAAGCCGCGAGCTGCCCGGCGGCTAAGCCTTGGCCCGCTGCCGCCGTTTAGGCAGACGGCAGCGTAAGGGAGTTGGCCGCGCATGACAGCGATGTTCCGGCCGCCGGTCGCCGAGGCGAAGGCGATCGGCTGGGCCGAGGTGTTCGGCTTCAATCACGGCCGCGACCCGTTTTGGGCGGCGGTCCGTGGCGCGCAGCTCGCGCTCGTCAGTCGCTATGTGCCGTTCAACGTTGCGTGCATCGCGGTCAACGTCGTCGCGCTCGGGGTCGTCCTGCGCGGAGCCGGCGACTTAGCGGTGCTCACATGCTTCGCCGCCGCGTTGATCGCGCTGATGGCGGTCTGGCTGGCCGGCTGGATCGAGCGCCGCGAACGCCCGACGGCGGCAACCGCCACCCGGACCGAGATGATCCAGGTAAGCCTGAAGGTTGTCGCGTTCGGCGTGCTGTGGGCATTGTTCATGCTCTACATCCTGCCGCGCGCGACACCGCCGCAGCAGACCTATTTGTCGCTGCTGTCGGTGGCGGTGATGGGGATGTGCGGCTTCGCGACCTCGGTGCTGCCGCTGTGCTGCGCATCGCTCGTCGCGATCATCGCGACGGCGACGCTGGTCGGCATGCCCGGCGCGGCGGCGTGGCCGATCGACCTGGCGGTCGGCACCTTCGGGGTCGCCATTGTCCGCGGCGTGATGGTGACGAGCTTCTCGATGATGGCAAGAATGCGAACCGAGGCCGAGCATGCCGAGCAGGCAGCGGTGATCGGCATGCTGCTGAGCGAATTCGAGGCGAACGGCAGCGACTGGCTGTTCGAGATCGACGCCGATCAGCGGCTGACCCATGTCTCGCCGCGTTTCGCGCTCGTCGCCCGGCGCCCGCGCGAAGCGATGCTCGGGCACGAACTGCTCCCGCTGCTCGGCGGTGGGCAGCGCGGGGCGGAGGCGCGACAGGCGATGCGCGCGCTGGCCGAGCATCTCGCCCACACGCGGCCGTTCCGCGACATCGTCACCCCGGTGCTGGTCGGCGGCGAGACCCGCTGGTGGCAGTTGTCGGGTACCCCGAAGCACGATCTGCGCGGGCGCTTTGCCGGGTATCGAGGGGTCGGCTCGGACATCACCGATATCCGCCTCAGCCACGACCGCATTGCCCACCTCGCGCGGTTCGACCCGCTGACCGGCCTCGCGAACCGCTCGCTGCTGCGCGAACGGCTCGAGGAGGCACTCGCGCGCTCGACGAGGACGCGCGCGGAATGCGCGCTGCTGTTCGTCGACCTCGACCGGTTCAAGGCGGTCAACGACACGCTCGGACATCTGGCAGGCGACCGACTGCTGCGCGAGGTCGCGGCGCGGCTGCGGCAGGCGATGGGGGCGGAGGCGCATATCGGGCGGCTCGGCGGGGACGAGTTCGCGGTCGTCCTGCCCGACAGCTCGACCGTTCGCGCCGAGACGGCATCGCGTGCCATCGTTGCGACCCTGTCGGACCCGTTCGATGTCGACGGGGTGCCGGTGTCGATCGGGGCCAGCGTCGGCTTCGCGATCGGCCCCGGCGACGGCGCGACGGTCGATGTCCTGCTGCGCTCGGCCGACCTCGCGCTGTACGAGGTCAAGGGGTCGGGACGCGGTGCGGCGTGCCGCTTCGTCCCCGCGATCAAGGACAAGGCCGACGAGCGCCGCGCACTCGAGGCCGACCTGCGCGGGGCGCTCGCCGCCGACCAGCTGCGCCTAGTCTACCAGCCGGTCGTCGACGCCGCCGACGAGGGCATCGTCGGTTTCGAGGCGCTGCTCCGCTGGCACCATCCGGTGCTCGGCCTCGTTCCCCCGGCGAAATTCATCCCGGTCGCCGAGGAGACCGGCATGATCATCGAGATCGGAGCGTGGGTCATTCGCGAGGCGTGCCGCCAGGCGCGCGACTGGCCCGAGCACATCCGCGTCGCGGTCAACCTGTCGCCGGTCCAGTTCGACGACCCGCGCCTCGTCGACCGCGTCCGCGACGCGCTCGACGACGCCGGAATCGCCGCCGACCGCCTCGAGCTTGAGATCACCGAGAGCTTGTTTCTCAACGAGCGCGGGGCGACGGCGGTAATGCTCGGCGAGCTGAAGGCGATCGGCATCCGCTTCGCACTCGACGATTTCGGCACCGGCTATTCGTCGCTCGGCTATCTGCAGAAAGTCGCGTTCAGCCGAATCAAGATCGACCGCAGCTTCGTCAGTCACGCGACCGCACCGTCGGGCGAAGCGGTCGCCATCATCCAGGCGATCGTCGCGCTCGCGACCAGCCTCGGCATGACGACGACCGCCGAGGGGACCGAGACGCGCGAGGAGTTCGAAGTCATCAAGGACCTCGGCTGCCTTCAGGTCCAGGGCTACTTGACCGGTCGGCCGATGGGTGCGGCCGAGGCGACCGCGCTGGTCGTGCCGGCGACGATACGGCGGGTCGCCTAGCCGTCGACCCACGCCCGCAGCAGCGTGTGCGCGATGGCGAGCGGCGGCGGTGCGGACCACGGCCCGGCGCCGTCGAGCGCGGCGCGGACCTCGTCCTTTGTCACCCAGCGCGCCTCCTCGATCTCGTCGTCGTCGAGGGTGAGTTCGAAGCCGCTCGCCTCGGCGAATGCGCCGACCATCAGCTGCGACGGGAACGGCCACGGCTGGCTGGCGATGTAGCGGACGCGGCGCGTGCCGATCCCGGCCTCCTCGAACAACTCGCGCGCGACTGCCTCTTCGAGCGTCTCGCCCGGCTCGACGAAGCCGGCGAGCGCCGAGAAGAAACGTTTGGGAAAGCGCGGCTGGCGACCGACGAGCGCGTGTGGCTCCCCGAGTTCGGGAATGTCGAGGATCGCGAGCATGATGACGACCGGGTCGGTGCGCGGAAAATGCCCCGCGCCGCACGCGTCGCATTTGCGCTCGTACCCCGCCTTGACCACGCGCGTCGGGCTGCCGCAGTTCGCGCAGAAGCGGTGCCGCGCGTGCCAGTCGAGCAGCGACCGCGCCTGCGCGAAGATCGCCGCGTCGCCTGGGTTCGGGCTCGCAGCGAGCTCGGCGCCGAACGCGCGCGGGTCGCCGAGGCGGCCGAGGTGCGCGCCGGGCGCCGCGGCGGCGAAGCGCGGGGCACCGTCGTCGAGACCGAGGAACACCGTCGGCGCATCGGGCGGAACGGCATCCCGCTCGACCCACAGCAACCCGCCGCAATCGGGCAGGACCGGGCGGAGGTCGTCGAGGATCAGCCAGCGCGCGGCGCGGTTCGACCGCGCCATGATCATCGCCGCCTCGTCCTTGCGCATTGCGTCAGCGCGGTCGAGGCGCGAGCCGCTGAAGCCGACGCGCGGGGTTGCGGTCTGCGCGAAGGGGTCGGTCATGCGGCAGTCTCCAAGTCGAGCGGCGGCGATTGCACCGCTTCGGCGCGCGCGCGCAAGACTGCTTGTGCCGCACGGGCGAACAGGGTGGGCAGCCCCGCGTCGGCGATGCGCGCGACAGGGTGCCAGATGCCCGCGCGGTCGCGGGTCGCGGGGCGGGACTCGACCACCGACAGGCGCAGCTCGAAATGGGTGAAGACGTGGCGGACGATATGGGCACGCACAGTGACCGGCGTAGTCGTCCACTCGCTAGTCGGCAGTCCGAGCATGCCGCCGAGCAACCCCGATCCCGGCCGCCGTTCGAGCAACACCGCACCCTCGTGCTCGATCCAGTAAGCGACGCCGAAGCGGACCGGCTTCGCCACCTTCGCGGGCTTGACCGGATACCGCGCGGGATCACCCTCGGCCCGCGCCGCACAGTCGCTCGCCACCGGGCAGCGCCCGCACGCCGGGCTACGCGGGGTGCAGATCGTCGCGCCGAGATCCATCATCGCCTGCGCATGGTCGCCAGCGCGCACCGCCGGGGTCAGCCGGTCCGCGAGGGCGTATAGTTCCCGTTTCGCGCTCGGCAGCGGCGTCGCCACCGCGAACAGCCGTGCCACGACCCGTTCGACGTTGCCGTCGACGACGACCGCGCGCTGCCCGAAGGCGATCGCGGCGACCGCGGCGGCGGTGTAGCCGCCGACCCCGGGGAGCGCACGCAGTCCCGCCTCGTCCTCCGGCCAACCGCCGCGTGCAACCACCGCGCGGGCGCAGGCGAGCAGGTTGCGCGCGCGGGCATAATAACCGAGTCCCGCCCATTCGCGCATCACCGCCCCGTCGGCGGCCGCCGCGAGCGTCTCGACCGTCGGCCAGAGCGCGAGGAACCTCGCGTAATACGGTGCGACCGTCGCCGTCGTCGTTTGCTGGAGCATGATTTCCGACAGCCAGACGCGATACGGCGAGGGCGCAGGCGTCCCCGGCGGGCTGCGCCACGGCAGGTCGCGGGCATGGCGGTCGTACCAGCCGAGCAGCTTTGCGGAGACATCATCATCGACGGCCATCGCCCGGATATGGCATAGCGGCGGCATGGCCGAAACCGACTCCGTACCCGCGCGCAAGGGCCGCTCCGCGCGCGCCGTCAGCGAGCTCGTGCCAAAGGTCGGCGGTGCCGCCTTCCGCCGCTTCGGCTTCATGCAGAACGAGGTCGTCGCGCGCTGGGCCGAGATCGTCGGCGAGCAGTACGCGCGCTACTCGACCCCCGAATCGATCGTCTTTCCGGTCGGCAAGAAGAGCGGCGGCACGCTCAAGGTCTGCGTCACGGGGGCGTTCGCGCCGATGCTCAAGCACGTCGAGCCGCAGGTGATCGAGCGGGTCAACCGCTATTTCGGCTATGCCGCGGTGTCGCGCGTCGCGCTGCGCCACGGCGACCTGCCGGCGACGGCGAAGCGCGCAACGATCACCGAGCACCCCTTGTCGGCCGAGACGGCGTCAACCCTCCGCGACGTCGTCGACCCCGACCTCCGCGCCAGCCTCGAGTCGTTGGCCCGCGCATTGTCGTCGACCCGCGGGCCGCCGGTCGTGCGCTGACCGCAGCCGACGCCCGAAGCTTTTGACCGCCGCCCCCGTCTTTCGCTATTCTCGGCGCTCGACGTGATCCGGGAGCCTGCCATGTTGCTTCTTCGCCTTGCCGCCGCGGCGGCTATCGCGTTCGCGGGTTCATCGGTGGCGAGCGCCGCGACCGCGGCCAAGCCGGCCCCGGCACCGGTCAACTGGCTCGACGTCGTCGTCGCCACGCCGCAGGGCGGTTTCCGTCAGGGCAATCCCAACGCCAAGGTCAAGCTGCTCGAGTTCGGGGCGCTGACCTGCCCGCACTGCGCTGCGTTCGCACGCGAGAGCGTTCCCATCCTCCGCGCCAAATATATCGCGTCCGGGCGGGTCAGCTACGAGTATCGGCCGTTCCTGCTCAGCGGCGTCGATTTCGCACCAGCGCTGCTCGTCCTGTGCCAACCCCCGGCGGCGGCGATCAAGCTGATCGATACCTTCTACGATCAGCAGGCGACGTGGATCGAGCCGTTCACCAAGCCGGTGCCCGAGGATGTCCAAAGGAAGCTGATGACGCTGCCGCCCGATCAGCAGATCGGCGCTTTCGCGGCGAGCGGCGGGCTCGACGGCTTCATGCGCACGCGCGGCGTGACGCGGGCGAAGTTCGATACCTGCACCAGCGACAAGGGCAATATCGCCAGGCTTACCGCGATCCGCCAGGACGCCGACACGAACTATGGCCTGAAGAGTGTTCCTACCTTCGCGATCAACGGCAAGACGGTCCGCGACACGTCGACGTGGGAGCAGCTCAAGCCGATGATCGACGCCGCACTATGATCCGTTCCGCGCCGGTTGACGCCGGCTTTGACGCCGACGGGCAGCAGCGGCTAATCACGCATGGTCACCGCCGCCAGCCAGGAACTTGCCGCATGTCCCCCGCGTACCGCCTTTCCGCCGCCGCCGCCGCGGTTGCCGCTCTAACCCTCGCCGCATGCGGCGACGGTGCCTCGAACGCTGCGCCCGTGAAGAAAGCGGCGACGGCCACGACCGCCCCGGCAACGAAAGACTGGCTCAATGTCATCACGATGACGCCGCAGGGCGGTTTCCGTCAGGGCAACCCCGACGCCAAGGTTAAATTGCTCGAGTTCGGCTCGCTGACGTGTTCGCACTGTGGCGCCTTCGCGCATGAGGGCGTCCCCGAGCTTCGGGCGAAATATGTCGCCACCGGCAGGGTCAGCTACGAATACCGCACCTTCATCCTCAACGGCGTCGACTTCGCGCCGTCGCTGCTCGTCCGCTGCCAGCCGCCCGCCGCCGCGATCCAACTGATCGACGCCTTCTACGATCAGCAGCCGGTGTGGACCCTGCCGTTCACCAAAGCCTTGCCCGACGACGTCCAGAAGAAGCTCGCGACGCTGCC
>CAXTPH010000154.1:0-6309 GCA_964245955.1 uncultured Sphingomonadaceae bacterium
GCGCGGCCGGTGGATGGCGGTCGCCGGGCCGCCGGGCTGGAGCGACACCGGGACGCCGAGCACTGCCGACGCGATCCGCGCCGACTGGGAAGCGCGAACCGCGCCGGCAGAGTGATTTCGGGCGATCTGCGCTAAGTCACTGTAATTATTGGTACCCGTGTCGCATCCTGCAGCCCGCGGGCGGCGGAAGTTGACTAAGTTTACGCGCAAACTGGTGATAGTGCAGCCGCCATCGTCGGCTGGAAGTTGACTAAGTTCACGCGCAAACGGTGTTTCGCGACGGGCCCCCGGGCGATGCGACCATCCCCCGACGCAGGCGCGGATCGCCGGGCCCCGCGTCGGATGTTGACTTTGTTTCACACGAAAAGCGGGTCGTCCCGCGCGCCGGTCGCCGCGGAAGTTGACGCGCTTTCCGGTGGCGATCTCCCCGCCTCCCGCGATCCCGTCTGCGGCGGAAGTTGACTAAGTTCACACGAAGAGACCGCTTTCGCGCGACGATCATCCAGCGATGAGAAAGAGCGCGTCGCGGCTGATCACACGCCGACTCGACGCCGCCAGCCTACCCGATCGTCACCCGTGTAGGACAGCGCCGCCGTCTCACGGTTTCCGGAACCGATACGCGAACTGGTCGGTGTGGCCGCGGATCGAGGGGTCGAACACCGCCTTGCTGTGGTCGTCGGCCGGGTTCGCGAGCGCCTTGCTCTCGCCGTCGAAGACGAAGCCGGCGGCGATGACCTCGGCCTTGACCACTGCCGGGTCGATCCGGTGGAGCGTCTTGGTCACGTCGGCGGGGGCCCCGGCGGCGGCGGCGTGATCGATGATCACATAATAGCCGCCCGGCTTGAGCGCGGCGAACACCGCCTTGTTCGCGCCGGCGACGAGTTCGGGCGAGGCGTTATGCATGTCGTGGTAATTCTGCGCGGTCCAGACGACATCGGAATTGGCGACCGCGGGGTCGAGCAGCCCGGACACGATCGTCACGTCGCCATAGACGGCGGCGAGCGCCTGCATGCCGGTCAGCGCGGTCGGATCGCGGTCGGCGACCTGCTTCGGGACGACGCCGACGACGCTGCCGCCGGGCTTGACCGCAACCGCGAACAGGCGGGTGAAATAGCCCTTGCCGGTGATGAAATCGACGACCTTCTTGCCGTGGTCGATCTTGGCGAACTCGAGCATCGCCGCCGGCTTGCGATCGGCGTCGCGGGCGACGTCCTCGGCCGGGCGGTGCGAGTCCTTGACCGCCATCTCGGGGTGCGCGCCGGCGGCGGCGCTCCCCAGCAGCAGGGCGGCAATCAAACAGGTGGTCGCGCGCATGGTCGGTCCTTCCCCAAGGTTGAGCGTCCCGCGATAGCCGATCGCGACGCCGCCGCGAAGAGGCTTACTCGGGCTTTGGCACTTGTCCCGCGAAGCGCGCGTCGACCGCCGCCTGCAGGTCGCTGCCCGCGCGCCGGACGAGCGACACCCCCTCGATCGCGACCGCGTCGGGGCGGAGCAGGCGTTCGTGGAGCGTATAGCCGATGTCGTAGACCGCACGGTCGGTCCGGGTCGCGTCGCCGGCGACGTAGCTCGTCTCGATCCCGACCGCGAGCCGGTGCCGTCCGGCGTGCAGCTTCGCCCCCTTGAGCGCGGCCCGGAGCCCGCTCTCGAACCACGCCGCCTCGATCCGCGCATTGCCGGTGGTGTCGACCGCGTCGGCGCGGACGCTCGTCGGGAAATGGATCGTCTGCGTCTGGACGACGTCGTCGGGCGAAGCGGCGTGGAGGTCGATCCGGTCGCGCGCCGCCGACAATGTGCCGGTCAGGACGAGCGGCTTCTCCTTCGCCGGGGCGACCGCGGGCGGTTTCGGCGGGGCGACCCGCTCCTGGTGCGCATCCCAATAGCTAAGCCCCGAGATGACCAGTGCGGCGATGCCGATGATCTCGCCCATCGTGATCCAGCGGCGACGGGTACGGGCTTCGGGGGTCTCAGTCATGGCGTTCCTGTTACCCGGCCAGCCGACAACAAAAAAGGGCCGGATGGTTGCCCATCCGGCCCAGTTGGGTTTCCTTGGGGAGGAACTGGTCAGTAGTTGTAGGCGCGTTCGCCGTGCGAGGTGATGTCGAGCCCTTCGCGCTCGGCTTCCTCGGAGGGACGCAGACCCATCGTCTTGTCGATGATGAAGTAGAGGATCGCCGAGCCGACGCCCGACCAAACCAGCGTCAGCGCGACCGCTTTCACCTGGATGATCAGCTGGCTGAGGATCGAATAATCCTCGGGCTTGATCGCGGCGTAGGGGAAGACGGTGTAGTCGATCGTCCCCTGGCCGCCGAGCAGCGGCGCGGCGACGACCGCGGTCGCCAGCGCGCCGACGATCCCGCCGATGCAGTGGACGCCGAAGACGTCGAGCGTGTCGTCGTACTTGAACTTCGACTTCACCGTCGAGACGAAGAAGAAGCAGATCGGCGAGACCAAAAAGCCGAGGACGATCGACGTCATCGGCGCGGCATAGCCGCTCGCCGGGGTGATCGCGACGAGCCCGGCGACGGCACCCGAAGCGGCACCGAGCATCGACGGCTTGCCGTGGACGATCTGGTCGACGAGCGCCCAGCTGATCGCGGCGGCGGCGGTGGCGACGAAGGTGTTGATGAAAGCGGTGGCGGTGACGCCGTTCGCCTCGAGGTTCGACCCTGCGTTGAAGCCGAACCAGCCGACCCACAGCAGGCTGGCGCCGATCATCGTCATCGTCAGCGAATGCGGCGGGGTCGCTTCCTTGCCGAAACCGATCCGCTTGCCGATCATGATGCAGCCGACGAGGCCCGCGATCCCGGCATTGATGTGGACGACGGTGCCGCCGGCGAAGTCGAGCGCGCCCATGTTGAAGAGGAAGCCGGCGTCGGTCTTGGCGTCGGGCAGGAAGTCCGGCCCGGCGAAGTACCAGACCATGTGCGCGATCGGGAAGTAGACGACCGTCATCCACAGCACGACGAAGACCATCAGCGAGCTGAACTTGACCCGCTCGGCGAACGCTCCGACGATCAGCGCCGGGGTGATGCACGCGAAGGTCATCTGGAAGACGACATAGGCGTATTCGGGGATGTAGACGTTGTTCGAGAAGGTCGCAGCGTAGCTCGACGACGACACACCCATCAGCATGGCCTTCGACAGGCCGCCGAAGAACTGCGTCGGGCCCGACGTGAACGCCTCCGAATAGCCCCAGCAGCACCAGATCACCGCGACGATCGAGACGATCATGAACACCTGCATCAGCACGCTGAGCATGTTCTTGGTCCGCACCAGCCCGCCGTAGAACAGCGCGAGGCCGGGGACCGACATCATCAGCACGAGGACGGTCGATACGAGCATCCACGACGTGTCGCCCTTGTTCGACATGTCGGCCTGCTGGAGCGCGGTCGGCGCCTTGATCAGCGCGGCGGCGGCCCACGCGGGGGTCGCCAGCGTCAGCGCCGTCACGGCGGCGACGCCGGGTGCGACGAGGTTCTTCAGACTGAGTTTCATGGTTGCCAGCACCCCCTTACAGCGCGGTTTCGTTGGTTTCACCGGTCCGGATGCGCACCGCGCTCGCGACCTCGGCGACAAAGATCTTGCCGTCGCCGATGCTGCCGGTGTGTGCGGTCTGCTGGATCGTCTCGACGACGCTCGCGACCTGCTCGTCGGTGACGACGATCTCGATCTTGATCTTGGGGACCATGTTGGTCGTGTATTCAGCCCCGCGGTAAATTTCCGTCTGGCCCTTCTGGCGGCCGAAGCCCTTGACCTCGGAGACGGTCATCCCCTGAATGCCGGTCGCGGTCAGCGCCTCGCGCACCTCGTCGAGCTTGAACGGTTTGATGATGGCGATAACGAGTTTCACGGTAGCCCTCCCAGCGCCCTTTAGCCCAACGCGATGCAAGCGCCGTGCCAGATCGTTAACGCTGTTGCGCTGCAGCAAGAACCGGTCGCGTCGTGATGAAAAATGCGGCAGTGCCGGGCGGATGCCCGATTAAGAGGCGTCGAGCGCCACGATGGCCGGCCACGCATCGACGACCGCCGCGGCCCCGATCGCGATCAGTTCGTCGGCTTTGGTGAAGTTGCGGACGTGGTAATGTCCGACCGCCAGCGCGAGTTCGAGGTCGGGCGGATCGAGCAGCAGCGACTTGCGCGCGAATTCGGCGAGCAGCAGGCTGATGCCGGCGCGGCCGACCCGCATCGGCGTCAGGATCCGCAGCCGCGCGGGCAGGCCCTTGGCGGCGCGGCGGGTGTAGTCACCCTGGAGGTTGACCGCGAGCACCGGCGCCTGGCTCAGCGCGCGGACGGCGCGGACGGGAACCGGCGTCACAACCCCGCCGTCGACGAGCACCTGCCCGCTGCGCCGCAGCGGCGGGAAGATGCCGGGGATGGCGATCGACGCGCGCACCGCCTCGACCACCGACCCGCGCGTCACCACCACCTCGGCCCCGGTGACGAGGTCGGCGGCGACGACCGCGCAGGGGATGAACAGGTCCTGCAGCTCGGCATGACCGAAGTGGCGCAGCAGCTCACGCGCGACCGCCCGACCGCCGAGCAGCGAGCCGCGGCGCAGGTCGACGTCGACATAGCGCATCACCTGCCGCCCGCCGGTAGCGCGGGCGAGATCCTCGAGCACGCCGAGCCGGTCGGCGGCGACGCATACCGCCGCGACCGCGCCGATCGAGGTGCCGGCGACCGCGTCGATCGTCACCCCGCGCTCGTGCAGTTCGCGCAGGACCCCGATATGCGCCCAGCCGAGCCCGGCGCCGCCGCCGAGCGCAAGCGCGAGCCTCACGGCGCGGCGCTGGCTTCGTCGGCCGCGGCGGCGGCGAGATCGTCGAGCAGCGCCTTCGCCGCGCGTTCGTCAGCGGCGTCGACCATCAGCCGCACCCCCGACAGGCCGCTGCCGATGACCGAGGCGATGCCGCCGTCGAACAACACCGCCTCGATGCCCGCGGTCTCGAGCCGGGCGCGCGCGATCTCGCCCGCCATCCGGTCGAACAGCGTCTCGACGACGACGAGCGCCATCTAACGGCTCGCCTCGACCAGCGGCAGCGACTCGGCGCCTCCGGGAACCGCCGACGGCGGCCGCGTCGGCAGGCCGTCGATGCTGCGCGTCCGCGTTTCCCACTTGGCGAGGTTCGCCTCCTGCGTGGTCGGTGCATAATGCTTGCGCAGCGTCTGCCGCTCACGGTCGAACGTCATGAACGGCACGGCATAGCCGCACGACGACTGGACCGATTGGACCGCGATGTCGAAGATCTGGCGGACGCCGGTCTCGATCGTGAACTCTGCCGCAAGGTCCGCCCAGCCCGCATCCTGCGGCAGCACGGCGACGCCGTGACCGTACAGGCGCAGGATCAGCGCCGCACGGGCGAACGCGCAGAACATGACGGTGATGCGCCCATCGGCGAGCAGGTGCGCGTTGGTCTCGTTCCCCGATCCGCCCCAGTCGAGATAGGCGACGCGGTTCGGCCCGAGGATGCGGAACGAATCCATTTTCTTCGGGCTGAGATTGATCCGGGCGTCGGGCGCGGCGGTGGCGACGAAGAACATCGGCTGCGCCGTGATGAAGGCGCGATGCTTCGCATTGACGTGATCGAAGAATTCCATGTCGTCCCCGCCCTCGGCCAAGCCGCCGTTACGCCGCCGTGCCGCCGACCGTCAGCCCCTCGATCAACAAGGTCGGCTGGCCGACCCCGGCGGGCACGCTCTGCCCCGCCTTGCCGCACGTGCCGACACCCTCGTCGAGCATCAGGTCGTTGCCGATCGCCTTGACCCGGGTCAGCACGTCGGGGCCGTTGCCGATCAGCGTCGCGCCCTTGATCGGTGCGCCGATGCGCCCGTTCTCGATGCGATACGCCTCGGTGCAGCTGAAGACGAACTTGCCACTGGTGATGTCGACCTGCCCGCCGCCGAAGCTTTTGGCATAAATGCCCGACTTGGCGCGGCTGAGGATTTCGCCCGGATCGTCGCGCCCGCCGAGCATGAAGGTGTTGGTCATCCGCGGCATCGGCGCATGGGCATAGCTCTCGCGCCGACCGTTGCCGGTCGGGGCGACCCCCATCAGCCGGGCGTTGAGCCGGTCCTGCATATAGCCCTTGAGGATGCCGTCCTCGATCAGCACGGTCCGCTCGGTCGGCGTGCCCTCGTCGTCGATCGTCAAGCTACCGCGGCGCGCGTCCATCGCGCCGTCGTCGACGACGGTGACGCCCGGTGCAGCGACGCGCTGCCCGATCAGCCCGGCGAAGGCGATCGTGCTCTTGCGGCTGAAGTCGCCTTCGAGGCCGTGGCCGATCGCCTCGTGGAGCAGCACGCCGGGCC